>QMQW01000042.1 GCA_003650625.1 Thermoproteota archaeon
CACTGTAAGCCAGGCCCACCGCCAGGCTGAATCTGCACTCAAGTCTCTTGAATCTCAAGGCTTTTTTGCCTCAATCCCTGAGCAAGACGCACCTCTGATTGTCTTTGGCGGACCAGACGGGGTGTTGCTAAGATATGACTCTTTCCACCAGACCACCCTAAAAGAAAGCATCCTTTACCAGGCGCTAATTGGATTATTAGAAGCAGGCAAGAAGATTGTCCTCATCAGCGACCAGAGATACTACGACTATGTCTTTGCCTATGAAGAACAAACCACACGCAAAGATACAGAGACCATCCAGGTTACCGAAAAGGGCCTGTTTACAAGAATAGTAGAAGCGATACCGCAAGATTTGCGCAAGAACTTAACCATCTATGCCTGCTCGGGTGCCTTTAAGGTTGAATTTGATGAATATGGTCAGGAAAAGACAGATAATGACTACAACCGCGCCTTTGCCTTTGAAAGCAACTTAGCTGGTAGCATAAAAGAGGATATAGAAAGGATAATCGAGGAATACTGGAAGGACTACCAGGCCAATCCTGAAGTTTATCGCAACATGTATCCTGCTTACACCTTTCGCCGGCCCCAGGTAATTCTAAATAAAGGAAGACTCTCTCAGGAAGAAAGAATCTATGCCATAAACATCATCTATCTGCCTTCTGATAGATTGCCTAACAATCTTACCCCTGAAAATCAGGACTATAACGTGCGTAAAAGTATTATCCAAAGAATTAAAGAGGAGTTAGCCACCCAATACCCTTATATCTGGGACCACTACCAGATAGAAGAGAAAGGCATAACCTCAATAGATATCCACAGAAAGGATGTAAGCAAATCCAATGCTCTGAAATTCCATATCCGCAAAAACCAAATCCAACCCGAAGGTGTAGCTGTTTTTGGAAATACCGAGTTTTATTCCCGCGACAGAGAATTATTAGAGGCAAAAGGTATAAATGCCTTCAATAACAGCCAGGAAAGTATAGGCGCCAGATTGAATAAAGGCTTAGGAGGTATCTATTATGCCTGTCAACAGTTAAGCAGAGAATCGGTTCAGGGATTCAGGCAGGCTTTAAGCCAAACAAGAAAGAATTTTCCTGAGGCCTTACAGGCAGCATTGGACTATATCCAAACCCACATTCATGAATTAAACGACAGGCCCCTCTTACTGGACAAGATAAACTGGCTAAAAGATATCTATGACAGCTTTGATTTAACCTATATAGATTATCCTTCCTGGACAGCCTTGTATCTTAAGGCCTTTGAAGCTCAGCTTTTAGCAAATGTAAAAGAGGCCTTAGAAGAATATATCGGTATTTACAAACAAAAAGATACCATTGAAGACTTATGGAGGGAAGCTGACCAAATTGCAAAAGAAAAGAATATCGATAACAAGAATCTCTTTGCTTACTACTCGGGTATTGACCCGCGCGCAGCAAAACACAGCGAAGAGCTCAAAGGTATCTATGCAAAAGCAAATAGATTCTCTAATTTGATATCCGACATAAGAAAAACAGCCCAAACTTTAGAATTGTCCATTACCAGAGTGCTGGCAAGTTATTATCAGGATACCTACTATTTAAGCTACAAAAAATCCCTGCTTGCTGAGACCATCCAGAAACAGGCGCCCCCTGATTATTATGAAGCTGTTTATTTAGGTGGCGGTGGAAAGGCTACCACTACCCTCTTGCAGGAATTTGTAAACGAAGAAATCAAAAATATAGCCTGTATAATTTCCAACAGTGATGATGGTGGCGATTCAGAAAAGATAATGTATAGCCTCTTTAGAAAATTAGGAATCTTCTTCATCCCCGCCGGAGATGCCGCAGGCCTCAACATATTCCTAAGTAACGATAACTTCAAAATCCTTACCCTGTTCTGGATGGAATCAGAAAAAGACAAACTCCAAGAAGAAAAAGATAAACTCCCTAACTTAACCACCATAGGAAGGATAACCTCGGATAGCCTTTATTCTTCCTGGAGAAAGAGGATAGAAGAGGTATTGGTGCACAGAGACGCTATAGCAAAGGTATTAAATATACAAATACAAGAACCCGAAGACAAAATAATCTTCCTTACCGGAATCCTGTCTTTAGCAGAGCTTATGGATAGGGAGTTTGTAGAAAAAGGAATCTTAAGGTTGAATAATACCTCAACCCCCAACCTTATCCTTATTGGCGATGCCTATGATACAGGATTGATTGGCCTTTGGAAGAAGCCGGACATCAGATTAGAACAACCCCGGTTGAAAAGATTGCTGGGATTAACCGAGCAAGAGCCAATCGTAGTCGGCAGTGATTATGAACACAGTGCCCTGCTGGCAGTTTATGAAGGAGGAGATATAAATAATGATAAAGATGTTGTCCGCTACCAGACGATAATAACCGACAGAGCCCACGACAGAAAACTCTTTGCGCTTTACTTCTGCCATCGCCCCCATATAGGGAGAATAAAGAGATTAGATATAGATGCCCCTGCTTATCCCCCGGCTAACCCCCAGGCTACCGAAGCATTAGAGAAAGCAAAAAGGATAATTATGGGTAACGGCTCTCTCTGGACGTCGCTTCTTCCGGTTCTGCTTTACAAAGAGGTAGCCCAAACTTTAGTAAAGAAAAAACAACAAGGCACACCGGTTATCTATATTGCCAAGATAAAGAGCGATTTAGAGAATGCGGTAATAGATGTAGAAAATCCTATTCAAGAGGAAGATGGCGAATATTATCTTAAGATAGAAAAGCAGCTTACCTTACGAGAGCAACTAGAGGCAATAAGACGACATGTAGCAAGGGTTTTAGGGAAAGATGTAGAACTTAACCAGATAATCAGCCATGTGATTGTTCCTGAGTTAACTAAAGAAACGGTTAAAACCTTAGGTTATGACCTCAACACAGGAGAAAGCCTTATAAAGTTAGAGAGTAAATCACAGGCTAAAGAACTTAAGCGAGCCCTAAAAGAAGGCAAAGCCCAGGTAAGTAAACTCTTAAAAGGAATCCAGCCTCCAGTAACAGAAGAAGATAAGCAGTGGTTAGAAGAGCAAGGTATAGAAGTAATAGAAATAGAGGAAAAAGACATAATAGACATAGACAACAAAGGCAAGCCCTTATATAGCAATAAGAGATTATATAAAGAGATTATGGAGATTTCCGCTTCCCTCACCACCATAAACGCTGCCTGCAGCCTTTATTCTAGTCCTAAATCAAGGCTTCCTCTCAGAGTAATGTACTTAAGGAACAACACACTTATGCACGCCTTCCAGTTGTATCTTAACCCCGCCTACTCAAAAGAAGAATTAGCCAGATACGTCCTCTATGAGGTTTACAACCGCTTAAGTATCTTTGGCGCAGAAGAGATTTTGGTGGATGTGGATAGTGGTATTTACGAGGAGTTCATAAAGCTGTTTAATACTCCTCTGGAGTTTGATAAAAAGAATAAGCCCAAAGGATACCTTGAGCTTGGTTCCTTTATGAATATTGTTTATGAATTGCCTGACAATAAGCAGTTTAGAATCAGGCATGTGAGCACCGAAGAATTCAACCGCCTTAAAGAGGCCACCCCTGTATATGAAGCTGCCTGCCGAGACTTCACCAAGCTTGCAGGCACCTACCTTGGCATTGACATCGGCGGAAGCGACATAAAGATTGTGGTATTACAAGATGGAGGAGTTGTCTATTCTTACAAAGAAAACTGGACTCCTGAGAGCTTTAGCGAAGCTGGCCAGCATATGGACTATATCTTAAGGCTTATTGACAGGGCATTGCAGGAAACCGCGCTCTCATTACAAGAAATAAACTCTTTGGGTATCAGCTTTAACCTTGTGGTAGTAAATAATCGGCCAACCGGATTAGGCCCAGTAGTAAACGGCTTAAAAGCCAAAGAAGAAATCAGGAAGATAAAGGATATTGCCCTGACGCTGCAGGAAAGACTAAATATACCCGTATTCATCCTCAATGACGGAGATGCCGGCGCGCTCTGGGCAGCGGTAAGAGAAAATGCACCCAATGCTCTGGCCTTGGCCCTTGGCACCGGCTTAGCCGGAGGATACGCAGATGAGGCATTAAGAATAAGGGACTACCTGACGGAGATGGGCAATGTCGTCCTTTCCCTAGAAGAAGAAGCATTAAAGCATTCATTTTCTAAGGTCCTGGGTGCGGCCCAGATGTATCTGTCCCAGAGGCTTGCTTTTGAGCTGGCAGAAACACAAGGTATTGATTTATCTTCCATAAGCGAAAAGGCAGAAAAACTAGAACATTTACAAAGATTATTTGACGCAGGTGAGGAAAAAGCAGTTTACATCTTTACGCAGATAGGAAGATATTTAGCTGATTACATTGTTTATATTAATACGATTCTTCCCGTTGAGAACGTCTATCTCTTCGGAAGAGTACTCAAAGGAGAATCCGGAAAACAGATAGTTAGCAGCGCAAAGCAAATACTTACCCAAAGCTCTATAAATATAACCCTCAGCATCCCTGAAGACGTAGAATTCGCCCAGGCAGAAGGAGCAGCGATTTATGCAGCAGGAATGCAAAAGTCAGCTACTTATCTTGGAGAGCTTACTCCCAAGCAGAAGGAAGCTCACAGGCGCCTCTCTGAAAG
>QMQW01000043.1 GCA_003650625.1 Thermoproteota archaeon
GAGAAATCTCTCCGACCCAGCATCCAAGCCTAAATGGTCACCTAAAATGAAGGCATGCGAACTTTTAAAATCAAATTTAAGCCTTTCAATAGGAATTCCCCTCTCATGAAGGTAAAGTAACTTAACGCCGCTACTCACTAAATTTAGAATCAACCTTCTGAAATCACCCTTATCAATCCTAAAAGCAGGATTATTGGGATGCAGCCCCTCACCCATTGCCAATAAATCCCTAATAATCGAAGCAACTTCAACCTCACTTTCAGGAAGACCCCTCAAAAGGGAGCCATGAACACTCAAAACCTTGCCCGGAGAGGGAGGACCTTCAAGAACAGCATAAAAATCCACATAATTCCTAATCAAACCATCAACTCTAAAAGCACTTAAAATACACCTGCAAACAACATCTAATCTACCGCTCGTTCCAGCCACATTTCTCAAGAGAAAGTTGGGCGAAGTAATGGCTGTAGATGCCTTCAATACGAAGATGCGCTTCAAAGTCGATCTCCCCTCAAGCAAGTCCAAGCTTTAAAAGCTCGAATTCCAACGGTAATATGAGCCAAAATTGCTATTAGAATTACAGCCCAATTTACAGCGTTGAAAAGCAGTCCAAGAGTTATAATAATGAGCCTTTCAGCCCTCTCAGCAAGCCCAATGCCCGCCATTTTAACTCCCAAAGATTCACCTCTAGCCCGAGCATAGCTCACAAGTAGCGACCCAGTAATAGCAGCTAACCCCCAAACAAGCTGACACAAAGATGCATATATAACCGAAGATAAAACCACCACATCAGAATACCTGTCAAGCAAAGAGTCTAGAAAGCCGCCGAACCTAGTTACTCTCCCAGTCACCCTGGCGATCGCACCATCCAAAACGTCCATAAAGCCAGATATTAAAACAAATACAGCAGCAAATGCAAGTCTCCCCCTAACAACCAGAAAGGCAGACAACAAAGCAGCTAAAAAGCCAAGAGCTGAAGTAGCATTCGGCGTCAATCCAACCCTAGCTGCCGCCAACGCTACTGGCTCAATAAATCGCCTAACTAGGCGCCTCAATTTCTCCAGCAAGCCAGCCACCAACTTAAAATATCCATTTAAGCTATAAACAATGTTATTGTAGCTAGGTTAATTAGCGTCCAAACGCTAAAGTCAATCCAAGGAGGAGCCCACGTGACCAGGATTAAACCGTTTAGGCACTGGGTAGATATAGTAGTTGAAGACCTACTCTCAATGAAAGTAGATAAGCACATAGTTAATGGAGGAATGGCTGCCTCAGGCCCAATACACATAGGCAAAACTAGAGGAGAACTCTTCATCCAAGCAGCAGTTGCAAGAGGACTAAAGAAGCGCGGAGCCGACGTAGAACACATGCTAGTAGTATACACTCAAGACCCATTAAAAGCCAAGCCGCCCCTCACAACTCCTGAATTCACCAGGAAGTGGAAGGGAATTAGAATACTCGACGTCCCATGCCCCGAAGGATGCTGCTCAAATTGGGTTGAACATTGGATGAAGCCATTTTACGAAGTATTAGACGACTTTGGAATTGAAAACTTGAAAGTAGTGGAGACAAGCGAGCTCTACAAGGATAGAAGAATGGTTAATGCAGTAAAGCTAATCATAGAAAAAAGGAATAAGGCAAGAGAGGTTCTAAGCAGGTTTAAAGGTGCAAAGTACCCCGAAGACTGGATACCATTCAAACCCCTATGCCCAAACTGCCACAACATCTCTACAACAAAGGCCATTTCAGTCGACCTTGAAGCAGAAAAAGTCGAATTCACATGCCCAAGATGTGGAGTAAAGGGTAAGGTTGACTTAACGCAAGGAAAGCTGGAGTGGAGGCTTGAATGGGCAGCACTATGGAAAGTGCTAAACGTAACATTCGAGCCATACGGAAAAGACCACGCAGTAGCTGGCGGAAGCAGAGATAGCTGCGCAGCCATTGCAAAGGAAGTGCTAGGAATCCAGCCCCCAAAAGGACTGGCCTACGAGTGGGTTTACGTTAATGGAAAAGCTATGTCAAGCTCGGGCGGAATCTCATTCGACTTTAATGAATGGCCCAAAATAGCTAAACCCCAAGTTCTAAAGTACTGGTACTACTCCGCCAAGCCAATGACCCACCTTGACTTCAGCCCCATAAAAGTGCCACAACTATCAGATGAATACGATAAAGCAGAAAGAGTGTACTTCGGAATTGAAAAGGTTAAGGAGTCCAAAATAGAAGAAAACATGAAAAGAAGCTATGAGATAGCAAACAATGAAAAGCCACCCAAGGAAATGCCAATACAGATACCCTACAAATTCGCAGTTATGCTGGCACAAATAATTCCAGAGAAAGAGGGATTCGGATGGAGAGCAGCTGAAAAACTAATTAAAACAGGGCATCTTCACGAAACTCCAAGTGAAGGCGAGATAAAACAGATAGAAAGCATTCTAAGAAGAGCAGGTTACTGGGCTCGAAAGTATGCGCCGCCGCACCTAAGAATAACAATATTGGAGAAGCTTCCCCAAGAAATTGTTAACAAGCTAAGTGAGAAAGAAAAGGAATTCCTAAGAATACTTGGCGAAAAAATCAGTGAAAGAACGTGGATGCCAGATGAGCTGGAAGCTGAAATATACAGACTAGCCAGAGAAGTCGTTGGTATAGGGTCTAAGAGGGCATTCAAAGCAGCATATAGGGTGTTGCTAGGCAGGGAAAGCGGGCCTAGACTAGCCCCATTCATCTTAACGCTAGATGAAAAGTTCGTAATCAAAAGATTTACTGAGCTTTCCTAATTCTTACCTGCGCGCAACTCCTCAACCGCTCTTTTCATCATCAAAGCATCATCCTCAAGCAAAGGAGACTCGGAAATAATGGTAAAGCGGTAGTCGTTTTCAACTATCAATTCAGCCAGCGGATTAAAGTCTGGTCCATGCTCCAAAGATTCAAGCGGAAAGTGAGATAGCTCTCCTCCGGAGCCAAATGAAACTTTAGTGAAGTGCACGTGAAGCTCATCCACCACCTTTCCTCCGAGCCTCCGCTCTATCTCCATCAAAATTCTGGAGTAATCCTCTTTAGAAGTAATTGCACCTTGACCTCTAGCGTGAATGTGAGCCCAATCAACCGTTGGAACAACGTGATCTAAAGACTCGCAAATAGTTAAAATTTCATCAAGATCACCTAGCTGCTTAACCTTCCCAGTAGTTTCAGGGCTCAAATAAACCCCCTCCAGAAGCCCTTCACTCTTCGCACGCTCAATCACCTCACTTAGAGATTTAATGCAGAGCTGAAGAGCCTCGTCTTTACCCAGCTTTCCATAATAACCTGGATGAAAAACAACAATCAATGCACCCATCCAATTAGCAGCTCTTAAAGCGCTCAGTAAGCGCTCCTTACTTGAATTCAAAATCGAATCGTCAGTCGAGCACAAATTTATGTAGTATGGAGCATGAAGTGAAAGCTCAACATCGAATTCCCTAGCATTTTCACCCAGCCGCTCAGCCTTCTCCCTACTAATTTTAACGCCCCTAACAGCCTGATACTCATATGCATCCAGCCCAATTTCCCTTAAAAATTTAGGAACATTCTCCGGCTTACCTTTAAACTTAATAGGCTTGCCCGCAGGTCCAAACCTCAACCTACAATCCCTATTCAAAGCAAGCACACTCCCAACATTGAGAACAAAATATTTCCAATCTATGATTCAGTATAAACCGGACATTTAACTCTAACTAGAACGCCATGCTCATCAACTACTATAGCGTAAAACTCTTTGGGAGGGACACTGCAGGGAAAGCTTATTCTCACAATTCCGCGATCAAGGCAAACATCAGATGAATTCAATTTCACCCAAAAGTCGTCATATAGTACGAAGACCTCGCAACCAGCAACTTTCACCCCAAAGCCATTAACTAGCACTTCAAGTAAAGCGGTGAAGGACCCATTAATCCAAGCTGCACGCGTCACGTTAACTTGCAGAACATAACTAAATACGCGAACAACCTTAAATTCATCACATTCAATTTCAAATTTAAAATTAGCTTGAGTAATTGAGAAACTGCAATTCCACGAGAAGCCTAATCCACCCCTCCAATTGAAATGAACATTATACCCCATCCTGGCAAGTTGATCCACAAAATTCTGAAACTCAATTAGCCTACCAATAATTATCGAAGCATCCCCAAATCTAGAAGAAGAGGATAACGAGAATTTAACTAACCTCCTCAATTCCAAATTTAAGTTCTCAATATATGAGGGCTCGCCTACTTTCACATTCTTGATGGTCAAAGGCTGAATTGCCACTACGCAAGTTATTAAAACTAAAAGGCTGAGAACAAGCGAAGCAATAGCATAAGCTTGAGCTCTAATCATGGCTCTCGCCAACACGAACTCTCAATGCATAAAAATTGCCGCTGGAGGGTAAAAACAACGCATAATAGACCTCACAAAGATGATTGCCACAA
>QMQW01000044.1 GCA_003650625.1 Thermoproteota archaeon
ACTTCAACGCCGAGATGGCATCTAAAGTACTTAGGGTACCCAGTGAGAAGATGCGGGATAAGGTCTTCAAGACGATGCAGGAATGGGTATCAAGCATGAAAAGGGAGCTAGGGTATATCCCTCCCAGAGACGAGATCGTGAGGAGACTGATCGAATGCTTTGAGGATGCATTACTGATAAGGCTCGTCAAGGGCGAACTTACAGCGGAAGAGAAAAGTGTTTGGGAGGGTCTCGTAGAGAAATTCAAGAGCCCATCTTGGATGTATGGAGGCTTCTATGATAAGCAATCCCTCCTCGAAGGATACGCCCCGGGGACTAGAATCGTTAAGATACGTGAGGGGCACTTCATTCTATTCGTGGATTATAAGGCTCTAAAGACGGTTAGGTTCATCATTGAAGTCGTGGACGGCGTGATAGAAAAGGCTCTTATTTCGGGGGACTTTTTTGTAGAGCCTCCTAAAGCGCTAGATGCAATAGCTGGGGGGCTCGAAGGTTTGAGGATAACGTCTGATCAAGTGGAGGATAGCGTCATCGAGAGCTTTAAGAGAAACGTCAAGTCTTCCGCAGGTCTTAAAGCTGAGGACCTAATCTGCGTCATTAGAAAGGCACGGGAAGTGTTCTCTAAGGCGACGGGTCGATGAAATGGTCGATCTAGAGAAACTCTCTGCCTCGAGATAAAAGGTTTAAAGTGAATCGCCTTTCCTACATCATATCATGTCTATGTATCTCCACCTCGAAATCCCATTTATCATAGTATAAATTCCCAGCCTCGGTCTCCACCTCTCCTCGCTGATTATCCACTGGATCGGAGCGGAAGTAACGCTTAGGTGGATCGAACTGAGTCGCTATATCATTATTAGCCACCATCCTGAAACCATCTATATTACCAAAGTAAAAGTCCTTTCTCTCCCTGGGCATCGAGCCTGCGAAGGAAGGATCAGCGTACATCCAGCCATAAGGCTCTACGTAAAACTGCCCCCAATCGTGCATCCCCGGCTTTATGGGGTTCATATACCAACCTGATTGCCATCTGGCGGGGATTCCCGCTATTCTACAGAGGGTTATGAAAAGCAATGCTTGCATTCCGCAATCGCCTCTCCTATCCCTGACCACGTACTCCGGTATATTGTCGTAGACTATGTATTCATAGGGTAAGTTGTAGGTGATATTTTTGACTATCCAATCGAATATCCTCTTGGCTTTCAAGTAGGGATTATTCTCTCCCTTGACGATTTCACGTGCTAGTTCCTCTAAATGAGGAGTGAAGGCTATGTGCGGCTCTTGCTCAGATGTATATCTTATGTATATGTCGCTCTCTTCGTCGTATGGTCTCACGTAATCCGTTTTCACTCTTCTATAATACGCTCGAGCTACGTACTCGTACTCTATCCAGAAGGTCATATCGCCCTTACCATTATAATCCGCCTCGAAATACGCCGTTCTTTGGGGTATCTCCTCATGCGCAATGTAGGGCTTAACAGGATGATATGCCATGATCTTCACTTCAGGATGGAGCTCGCACCTCCTAGGTATGGGGATCCATACTTTAACTTCCTCCCCCCTCGATAGCGCTGAGGCCTTTATCCTAATGGTATGTCTTATCCTGAACTTAGCACAACTCACGTATCCGCCTACATCTTTAGTGAGTTCAACGATTCGATCTTGATGCTTAAATAACGCTTTCCTAGCTTTTTCCCTCAGCGGATCTTCCCTCTTAACTCTTCTTTTCTTCCAGTCCTTATTAAGCTTAAAGAAGTTATATATGAAGTTCTTAAAGAACATGGTCTTCCCGTCTATTTCTCTGCAGTCAATTTTCCCCTTTCTTATAAGCTCATTGAACTCATCTAATGTTATGTCTGGTACTTCTTCCTTGAATTTCTTTAGTGCTTCGTTGAAATTTAGAGAATATTCTCCCCTTAAAACCTGAAGTCTCATGAGTTCAAAATAGAACCTATCCCTCTCCTCTAGGCGAATCTGAGATCTCTTTAATAACTCTTTAATCAACCTTTCGGCTTCATGGAACTTGCCTAATTCCTCTAATCTCTCTATCTCCTTGGGCATTTTTAAGCGTAAGAACCTTAGGCTCATCTTAACCCCGATATCTTCTTAATTCGCCAATCGAAGTAAATAAAGCATCCTTAAGGCTAACTTAGATCCCTACAGCCCTTATGGTCGTGAAATTATCTTAATTATTATTCATTTAAAATTACATATCTATTAATTGTTATTCATTAACTCATCATATGTTATTCATATAATTTTGAATTAATTTTTAGGCGATATCTCTCATTTTAATTTCATAAATTAACGCTCATTACTCATCAATTCTTGAATCCCCTCTATGATTAGCCACTTGATAAACGTCAAGTATAAATCAAGGATTAGCACACGTGAAATATTCAGCCATGAAGACGCAGGGATTGCCAAAACGATTAGGCGTAATCGAGGCAATAGGGCTTGGAATAGGCGCTATGATAGGCGGTACTATCTATGCTGGTTCAGGTATAGCGATGAGGATCACCGAGGGGGCTGCAGATGTAGCATTTCTCCTAGCCGCTATAGTGGCTTCATTGGCGGCTTACTCCTATGCTAAGCTATGCACTATATTGCCCGATAGCGGTGGCAGTTATTCCATAGTAAATGGTATCCTGGGCGAGAAAGCGGGTCTTCTGATATGCCTATGCCAGCTCCTAGCATACATCACCGCGTCTTCATTCTACGCTTACATGGCGGCTGAGTATGTCGAGCTCTTTGTGAACCTCGACAAGATCCTAATCGCACTAATATTACTCCTCATCATAACACTGCTTAACTTATGTGGGGCTAAGGAGAGCGGCCTCGTAGAGCTTATTATCTCAAGCGTAAAGATCCTAGTTTTAGTAGTGATAATAGCTAAGGCGTCTCAGCTGATAACGCCCTCGTTACCACAGGTTAAAACCAGTCCCTTAAGACTCTTAGAGGCGGCTAGCCTGCTTTTCCTCGGATTCGAAGGATTTGAGGTGATAGCTAGTGCGAGTGGCGAGCTTGTGAATCCTGAGCGCGATGCTAAGCTAGCGATATTCGCCTCTCTAACCATAGTTTCACTGATATACATCTTCATAGCGATATTGTCGAGATCCATGTCTGCTTATAATGAGTACACGCTTTTAGCTGCTCTTGGCGAGAGAGCATTAGGAAGCGCTGGTGTGATGTCTGTTACGGCGAGCGCTGTGCTTTCAGCGTTTACAGCCTTAAATGCTAACATGTTCGTCGTGTCGCGCCTACTTTATGCTCTGGGTAGAGATGGCGTTATTCCATCCATATTCTCCGTCACAGGAAGGCGTGGTATTCCTATATTAGCCATAATCACATCGGCCATTCTATCTGGTCTCTTGATAATATTCGGTTCGTTGAGGCTACTCTTAGGTCTAGCGAACCTAATGTTCTTCGTGATATTCATAGCTGTATCCATAGCCGCGTTTGAGGCGGGATTTAGGTCAGTGCCTCTCCTCGCGATCATTACGCTATCGATATTCGCTCTCTTCTCCTTGAGGAATGTGGTCTTTTTACCGCATTAGCATTAGATCAACTTCATCTCACCAGAGGTAAACTAACGTAGGTCTTTTACCTTAAGCATCATTAGTACTTAAACATGGACAATGCATCGGATGTAGTGAGGAACTTACTAAGGGGTTCCGTTGATCTCCACGTACACGCTTCTCCCGATTACGTGCCGTATACTGTGGATATCGTAAAACTCATTTCGCGAGCTAAAGAGCTAGGCCTCAAAGCCATAGTTCTTAAGAGTCATTATTACCCTACGGTGGCTTTAGCCAGGACGCTTAATATGCTTATGGGATTTGAGGTCTATGGTAGTTTAACTCTCAACTATTGTATTGGCGGCTTTAACGTCAATGCTGTAAAGGTGGGGCTCAAGATGGGGGCCAAGGTCATCTGGATGCCGACCATAGATGCATGGAATCATAGGCATTACTATCGGGAAAAGGGTGGTGGCCTTTCCATTCTATCTATTAAAGGCGATCTTCTACCTGAAGTAGAGGAGATATTAGGCTTGATAGCCGATAACGACCTCGTTTTAGCTACAGGGCACCTATCTCCCAGCGAGGTAAGCATTCTAGTTAACGAAGCCATCCATATGGGTGTTAAACGCATCATGGTGACGCATCCTATATGGGGTCCTACGCTGATGACGGGTAAGCAGATAACGCGATTAGTGAATGCAGGAGCTTATATAGAACTTCCCTTATCTCGCTTAATGCTTACGCATGATGCTTCGTCTATAGAAGCATTCATTAAGGTCATCCGCGAAGCGTCTCCTGAGCACTGCATTCTGACGAGCGATTACGGCTATATGATCGATATCGATCCCTTAGGTATATGGTTTAAATGCCTTCCTTTACTCCTCGAAA
>QMQW01000045.1 GCA_003650625.1 Thermoproteota archaeon
TCAACAAATTTTCCTCCTGAAATCATGTCTGCCAAATTTTCATCGAACATGCTTTTCATTTCAGAAGGAACTCCGGGGAGAGCGGCTATAGTCACGCCCTCATACCTAATTATTACGCCAGGAGCTAATCCAACCGAGTTTGGCAGGACTTCTCCTCCTTCAGGCATCAAAGCCATTTTCCTTCGATTCTCATCCAGCGGCACTCCTCTCCTCTCACATGCCTCCTTTAGAGCTGCTAATGCCTTTGGGTCTAATTTGAGGGTTTTTCCAATAGCCCTTGCAAGCGCCTCCATGGTTTTATCATCAAATGTCGGCCCAAGCCCGCCAGTGGTTATTATGAGGTCAGGCTTCCTCCTCACCGCATCAATAATTGCTGAAGATATTTCATTTATATCGTCGCCCACAACCGTTATTCGCCTAACTCTGCCGCCAAGCTCAGTTATTCTCTTAGCTAGCCAAGCCGCATTTGTATTAACCACCCTACCTATCAACAGCTCTTCACCTATGTTTATAATCTCAACTAGCTTTAGACGCGGCAGCAATGCTCATCGCCTTACTTTTTAGAGCTTAACCACCACTTCAGGTATTCCTTCTTCCAAGAATCTTCATCTTCCTTCCTAGAGCCCTTCCTATCCCTGTACTTGTCCAGCTCAAATCTAGTTAGGGTTAAGCCGCAAGTTCTACAGACATAAGCATACCTGCTCCTGTCAAAGATCATTTCTCCGCCGCATTCCGGACATATTCTAACCACTTTCTACCCCACACTACAGTACTTACTTCTGAATTATGAGTTTAACCCCCATCCACGCAATTCCACCGACTAAAATGAATATTGCGAGGGAGGGTAGAATCGTGAGTATCATGCCGAGATTTCCCTCCCTTAAAATGGCTGATAGGGTAGCGAAGATCGCGTATAAAAGCGAGCTTTCGATGAATTCGTGACCGCCAACGTTTAATAACCCTAAGATCAGCCCTAAAGCCAATGACGTTGCCACTGCGGATAACGGCATGTACCCAAATGCGATCATTGAAAGCCCAAGAATGATTGAGGGTATCACATGTCTCCTGCCGCCGCTAACCTTCTCCAGCCATTCCTCGGCATCAGCCAAAAAACCATAAGCTTCAGATTTCCCCATGCCTTCCTCCACAGCCTCAATCTTGTACGGCTTATCTTCTATTAGTGGAAGAACTCCCTCCCCCTTCTCAGTCAAGAAGTATAAGTAGCCTCTATCAACTCCTCTTCTATCTATAAATCCTGCTTTCATCAGAAGCTTCAAGTGATCTGAAATAGTAGACTTAGTTTTTCCAGTTAAATTTGAAATTTCATTTAAACTGAGTTCTCTCCGCTCCTTAAGCAATGCAAGTATTTTCAGCCTTGTCTTATCCGCTAATACCCTTAGTTCCTCGGCTTTCAACTCTATGCTACTATTCAACTTTCCACCAGCTTCCTTTTCAATCAAATAACTAATTTCACTGGCAATTAACTGTTCGCTTCTCATCGAACGTTAGCTATTCGGCGAACAGCTGAAGCATGCTTAACTTCTACATCGCCCCCCTTTAGGCTGGGGTCTAGGCGTGCTTGGCAGCGTGGCTGTGCTGCTTTCAATAATCTTGCTTGTAGCAAACTTGCCCCTCATCGCCTTCACACTGCTACTATTTATCCTTGCTTATTATTTAATTAAAAAATTTAAAAATAGAAGTAAAAAGCATAAAGTTAAGAAGTATAACATCCATAAAACTATAATTTTCAAGAAAATAAAGGTGAGAGACCTCCAAAAAGCAATTTTTGACATCAGTATGAGGTTGGCCGTGCTCGGCTATGTTGCTCTTTCCTCAGTAGGTTTAGGGGGATTTTCAGTTTCCGGAGCTGTAGCTTTTCGCGAGGTTCAAGATGAAGAATTATTAAAAAGGCTTTTACAGAGCATTCCAGTTGATTACTCGCTCATCTATGTAAAGAGTAAGGCGCATGGAGATCTATACCTCCTTTGCCCACGCACATCATCGTCTATTAAAGGTAAAGATGAAGCAGTATCGATAATAACTGGCATTCTAAACTCGCTGGCCACGGCCATACCTGCCAATGAGGTTAGGATTTTGGAAGGTAAAGAGCTTGTGAACGCTCTACTAACGGCTAGTTTTCGAGGTGTTGAGCTTTGATTTTCAGGGGTAAAGCTGGTGATATTTGTCAAAGAGAGGATGTAGAGTCTCTTTCCATAGCTTTACTTGTTAGGGGGATGCTCCCATCATTTATAATTTCAAGTGAGGGGTTGGATGATGCGTTGAATGTGCTTTTACAAAGTAATTATGCTCAGAAGCGGGATGGAGTGGTATTTCCATCTCCTGAGTTGAAAGCTCTATTCGATATTAGGAAGCTTTCCTTGCCTTTTCCTCCACGAGCTGTAAGGCGAGTGAAAAGGCTTCTACTCTGCTCCTTCTTAATTGATGCGGTTACATGCGGGTTCCTACTTAGTGGGGCTTATGCTTCCGCCGCGCCTTTGATAGCAATTTCGATTTTGATGAAAATCACTTGCATTTGGAGGTTGGTTGGCCTTGGTGGTTATTCCTAGGTTTCTTGAAAGAGTTGATTTGAGGTCAATTCTCTCAGGTTTTCATGTTGGCAAGTGCATTATAGGCACTTTTGGCCCCATTGGTGATAGAGTTAAAATTAATGCCTCAGTGCTGGGTGTGCTTGATTGGAGCCGCGTCATGGTGATTGACGCTTATGGAGCGTATTCAGCTTTAAGCTTCTTCTTCAATAATTGCAAAGTGCTTCGCCTTGGATTTAATGCTTCCATCGCTCCCTTCGACTTGTCCCTCTCCGACCCATACATTAGAGCTTTCGAAATTGCTGAAGCTTTCAAGTTGAGCTTTCACATAAGCGAGTCCTCGGCTAGACTTTTGCAGCAAGCCCTAGCTCGCCTTATAGCTAGAGGAGTTTATGAGCCAAGCGTGGAGGATGTAATTCTAGAAGTAGAGTCGCAATCTCAAATTGCGTCGAGCAGGCCATTTAGCTATAGGCTTCTAAGACTTCTCGACAACTTGACGTATGGGCGAATTGGATCATCGTTTAGCGGCTCCATGGAGTTAAGCTCCGCGGATGCGCCTCTACTCGTAATTGATGTCCATCACTTGCCTAGGGAATTTAGGGTTTTAGCTTCAACATTACTTCTCTTGAAATTCTCCGATGAGAGCGACATGGTAATGGTGGTTGAGGAGTCAGATCTGCTGATGCCGGGCCTCATGAGGGCTTTGCGGGAGGAGTATGCTTTAGCTTTTGAGCGAACGCTGTTCACCCTGAACACTTTAAGGCGGTCGAGGAGTGGATTGGCAGTTCTATCATGTAGGAGCCCACTACTACTTGCAGTTAGAGCTAGACTAGATCTTCAATGTGCCTTCTCCAGCCTTCCACGCTCAAGGGAGGAGTTTGAAGCTCTATCAGCAGTCTTTCCCACAACTACCTTCCGATGGGAGCATGTAACTTGCATTTCAAGGGATTCCTTCCTCGTTTTCCACGATGGTAAAGTTAAGATCGCTGAACTCAGGTTTAAGGAGCTTCCAGAGGTTCAAGTTTCAATTGAAGAAAAGATCAAGCCTGCTAAGCCGAAGGTAGGAGCTGTTCTTCAGAAAATATTTAGGGGAGCGGCGGACTTCGCTTCGCAAATACTTTCATTCTTACTTCAGGGAGCCGCCGACCGAGATACGATCATGGGATACGCTGTAGGCGTTTTAGGTTTAAGCAGCGAGGAAGCGCAACGCATGATTGGAGTGCTCTCTGCCTACGGCTTTATTACAGACGTCGTTGGGAGGGATGGAAAATACTACTTTAGAATTACGCCGTCTGGCATAGCAGCATTAAATGAGTATTCAAGCTTTAGAGGTGGCATTTTTGAGCAGTTGGATTAGATGGCATAGGGATGGAAGGGGCTTTAGCCACGTGGTTATGGCTTCCCCAAAGGGGCTCATAATAGCTAACTACAGGTTGATGAGAAGTGGGGATGTCAGGCGCGAGCTAATTCTTGTGCCTAAGCGATCTGAAGTAGGTAGGAGTGGAGGTAAGCTTCTCTTCGAGGAGCATTATGATAAATTTAAAGTGAGTTCCTTGATTCAAGCCCTTAAAGACCTGTCTTCCATCTCTTCCCGCATCTCCCTTGAGGATTTAGTTTCTGAGCTTGACAAGGTCATCCTTCACCTTAACTTTTTGAAAAAGCTGGTTTTGGGGGTGATTGAAGATGGTGGATTTTGATGACGGGGTTTTTAAGGAGCTTGAAGACATTCCTGGGGTGGGGCCTGCAACTGCGGAGAAGCTGCGGAAGGCTGGAATTTTAACTCCAAGGCAGTTGGCGTTATATGGGCTTGACGAGCTACTGATGTACATTGACGCGGATGA
>QMQW01000046.1 GCA_003650625.1 Thermoproteota archaeon
CCGTTATGTTGAGGCTATTAGGAATTCATGGCTTTTTGGGCGTGAGCATCTTCCTAGGAGGGGTAAGGTTAGGGATGTCTATGATTTTGGGTCTTATCTTTTGCTATTTCATACTGATAGGATTTCGGCTTTTGATGTTGTTTTTGAAGATTTGATACCTTTTAAGGGTGTTTACTTGAATTTGCTTTCGGTTTATTGGTTGAAGAGGAGTATGCGCATTTTTCCCAATCATTTGATTGAGCAGATTGATGAGCGTACCATGAGGGTTGCTAAGGCTGAGAGGATTGATATTGAGTGGATTGTTAGGGGTTATTTGTATGGTTCTGCTTGGAGGGCTTATTCTCGCGGTGTAAGAGTTATTTCTGGCGTTAAGCTTCCTAGTGGTCTTAGCTTGGCTGAGGAGCTTCCTGAGCCAATTTTAACTCCAACAGTTAAGAGCGAGTGCGGCCATGACTACGAGATTACTAGGGAGGAGGCTGTTTCGAGGGGTCTTGTTTCGAGGGATGAGTGGAATGTGCTTGAGGAGGCTTGCTTTAAGCTTTATGAGTTCTACTGCTCTGAGGCTAAACGGGTTGGCATAATTATTCCCGATGTTAAGTTCGAGTTTGGCAGGCGTGATGGCGTTCTCATTCAAATTGATGAGCCTCCTACCCATGATTCAGCTAGGCTTTGGTCTTTGAAGCATTATTCTCCGGGTAAGTTTCAGGAGTCGCATTGCTTGGATAAGGAGTTTCTTAGAGCTTATTTGATTAGGGTTGGATTTAGGGGTGATGGGCCGCCTCCAAAATTGCCTAGGCTTCTCATTGAGCAGATAGCTTTTCGGGTTAAGGGTTCCTATGAAGTTCTTACTGGCCGAAGGAGCATTAATGATTTGAAGCTCAAGAGCTTGGATGAAGTTATGCGTGAGTTGGGGAGTGCTGGCTGATGGACTTTGTTGGTGAGAATTGCGGGGTTGCTGCTGCTTTAAGCTTTAATGGGGAAAGCGTTTTGCTAAATCTTTACTGGGCATTGTTAACTCTAAATCATAGGGGTCATCAGTCCTATGGCATTTTAACTTTCGATGGTGACTTTAGGGTTTTTAAGGATTTGGGTCTTGTTGCTGATTTGGATTTTCAGAAGCTTTCATTTTGGAATGAAGAGCTTTCCGGAAGCCTTGGCATAGCTCATGTGAGGTATGCAACTTCAGGTGATTTTTCGAAGGTGCAGTTGCTGGCTGATGCTCAGCCGTGCCTTGTCGGTGATGGTGAGCGTAGGTTGGCTATTGCATATAATGGTAATATTGTTAATGTGATTAATTTAAGGAGGTTTCTGCTGGAGAGGGGGGTGGAGTTTCGCGGTACTTCGGATGCTGAGGTTTTGGCTCATGCCCTTTTAAACTCGATTAATGCTGAGGGCGACGTTGTTGAGGGCGTTAAGGAGTTTATGGGTAAAGTTGATGGATCATACTCCGTTGTAGGAGTAACCGGGGAGGGCATTCTATTTGCTTTTAGAGATCCTCATGGAATTAGGCCGCTGGTTTATGGTTTTGATTCTGAGCGTAAGCTTCTTCTCATTGCTTCTGAGAGCGTTGCTCTTAATGTTAATGGAGTGAAGTTTGAGCGTTTTCTAAGTCCAGGTGAGCTCGTGATTGTTGATAAAAGTAGAATTGAGAGCTGCGTGCTGTGTAATCGCGGTGAAGCTTTATGTGCCTTTGAGTATGCTTACTTCGCTAGGCCTGACTCGATATTGGCTGATGGCAGATACGTTTATGAGGTTCGGAGGGAGCTTGGCAGGAGTCTTGCTAGGCGTTACTCTGATGTTGCTTCTAGGGTTGATGTGATTGTGCCTGTGCCGCAAACTGCAGTTGACGCGGCCTATGGCTTTCATGAGGAAGCTGGAAAGCCTATTGAGCCTTTGATCGTTAGGCATCGCTATGTTAAGCATAGGGCTTTCATCATGTCTGCTGAGGAGAGGGATTTCATTCTCTCGAGGAAGTATAATATTTTATTGGATAGGGTTGATGGGAAGCGCATTGCATTGATTGATGACAGCATTGTTCGTGGAGATACCTTAAAGCATGTCATTAGGGTTCTTAAGGGGGCTGGAGCTGTTGAAGTTCACGTGTTCTCGACTTTTCCGAAGATAATTAGCCCCTGCTTTTATGGAATTGATATGGCTACTTTCCATGAGCTCGTTGGTTTTAATAGGAGTGATGAGGAGGTTGCGGAGATATTGGGTGCTGATTCAGTTAATTATCAGACTGTAAGTGACTTTTGCAGTGCAGTTGGCCATGATAGGCTGTGCCTGGCTTGTGTTACGGGAAATTATCCGACTCCATATGCTCAGAAGCTGGCTGATATGGCTCGTAGTGAAGCTTTTATGGGTCGAGGTATTAGCGGTAGGATTGTTGAGACTTTAGGGGGGTGATGGTTTGCCTGGAATTATTGGAGTATATCCCTTCGGGTTGGGTAGGGATAGGTGGAGCATATCTCGCTTCATTTACTATGGATTGCTAGCGCTGCAGCATAGGGGTCAGGAGGCTTCATCCATAGTGACCTTTGATGGTGAGTTTCACATGGCTGCTAGGGGTGGATTGGTGGACGAGTCGTTTGATGAGCGTTTGTTGAGCATGCTTAAGGGTTTCGTCGGCTTGGGCTTCACATCTCCATTGAAGGGTGATGAGCCCATAGTTGCTTCCTCGCCGACGCGGCTTGTGGTGATTGGCGATGGAATGCCGCTTCTTGGCGGTGATAGGCATGCTTGCTGGAGGGCTTTCGCCGAGATTCTCTCAGACGAGATTAGTAGGGTTGGAGATCCTTTGAGAGCTGCCGTTAAGGTTGTCGGGGAGGTTGATGGAGGCTTCTCATTCATTGCTTTAACTGAGGATCAAGTTATGATTGCTGGGAGGGATAGGAGGGGAGTTAAGCCTCTTGAAATAGGCTCTTTAGGTTTCGACTTGGGCGCTGTTGCATCTGAGACTTCTGCTTTAGATGTTCTTGGCATGGAGCATGTCTTTCACGTTAAGCCTGGTGAAATCATAAAGCTTGATCCTTATAGTATTGAGAGAGCTCAAGTTAAGGTTAATTCTCCTCCAGCGTACTGCAGCTTCGAGTACGTATACTTGGCTAGGCCTGACTCGGTAATTAATGGAATATCCATTTACGCGGTTAGGGAGAGGATTGGTGAAGCGCTGGGTAGAAGCTTTCCAGTTAAGGCTGACACTGTTATTGGGGTTCCTGAAACTGCAATTCCCTTCGCTATAGGCTTTTCGAGGGTCACTGGCATTCCACTTGACTTGGGTTTCGTAACTACTGGGCGTAAGGTTAGAACTGCAATTAAGCCCTCGGTGTTTGAGAGGTTGGTTGGAGTTCAATTGAAGTTGAATCCTATTAGGTGTGCGGTTGATGGCAGGGATGTGGTTCTCATTGATGATAGTGTTGTTAGGGGGACGACCTTGAGGAATACCGTTTGGAATTTGAAGCGTAGGGGTGCTAGGAGAGTTCATGTTCGCATTGGCAGCCCAGCATTTAGGTGTTCATGCCCATATGGAGTTGAGATTCCTCCTCCAGATGAATTGATTGGCCGTTCTCTTTCTGAGAGTGAAATTGCCGAGGTTGTGGGGGCTGATAGCTTTCACTTTCTCGCTGTAGATGAATTGGCTAGCTCTATTGGTTTACCTCGCAATTCTCTCTGCCTTAAGTGTTGGAGGGGAGGTGAGCCTTAATGAAGGTCATGGGTGTTGGTGGAGGTGCGAGAGAGCATGCGCTGGCTGAAGCCATAGCTAGAAGCTCCCATGAAGTTAGGATCTACTGGGTTAGTGAGCTTAGGAATCCGGGCATTTATAGGCTTGTGAAGAGGAGTGGTGGAGAGTATGCGTTGGCTAGGACCATTGATGCTGAAAAAGTTGCTGAGTTGGCGGATAATTGGAGTGTTGATGTGGTTGTAGTTGGACCTGAGGAGCCTAACTTTCATGGCGTGCCTGATGAAGTTGAGAGAAGAGGTATTCCCTGCATAGGTGCTAAGAGAAGCGTTTCAATAATTGAGATGTCAAAGGCTGAGATGAGGCGGCTTCAGTGGAAATATGATGTTCCCGGAAAGCTTCTCTTCAGGACTTACAAGTCATATGCTGAAGCTTTGGAGGATTTGCAGCGCTTCTCCGAAACTTTAACTTGGCTTCAAAATGTGGCTTTAAAGCCTGCTAGGCAGGCTGGTGGGAAGGGTGTTAAGGTTGTTGAGGACTTGCAGGCTTATCTTCATAAGGAGAAGATGGAGTTTAAGGAGAGGCACATTAAGTGGCTTGAGGAGTACATGAGGAAGTATGGGGATGTTGATGAGAGAATACTTGTTGAGGA
>QMQW01000047.1 GCA_003650625.1 Thermoproteota archaeon
GCCAATCCCCAAAAACACGCGATCCGAATACTCATCCAATATGTACTTCACTGCACTCCAGGCAGTCTTCAAGTAATACTCAGCTAAACGCCTATCCTCAATTCCAGTTACATTCATGAAAGTCTCCAACCTCAACGCCTTCAAGTCAGCCCCAATATCAGTAACTCCGAATTCAATCAAATCATCAACATAATCCCTAGTCAATAAGGATGTATTAGTATCCAAGTGAAGTCTAGCCTTTTCATCCGGATTCAACTGCTTAAGCTCCTTGAAAAACTCCAGCAGCCACCTCCTATTTAAAGTGGGCTCACCACCCGATATCGCCATCCTATCAACACCAAAAGTTCTCCTAAGCATGGAGAGCTTTTCAGCAGCCTCCCTCGGTGAAAGAGGGCTGAAGTTATTCCCATAAGTTATAACCCAATTTTGACATTGAGGGCAGCGGAAATTGCAGCCGTGAGCAAAGCAGGCGACTTCAATATAGCTCCCCCTACCCTTCAAGTGCCAAGGAGTGCCAACGCCGCCAACCGAATGAGGGGTAAATCCGGAAACTATCCTCACAGGCTCAAAAAAGCCCTCCAAATCCACCTTCAATCCATCTCTAACAGGCGTGGTGCATAACTGCCTTGGAAACCCATTTACTAGAGCAGCACAAGCATAGCAGCCGCCAGTCTCACATGGAGCATAAATATCACCTCCACCAGGCAATTTAGAAAAGCTATAGCCCAACAGCTGAAGAGCCAGCTTCAACGTGATCCTCTCTGGAACCTGAAACTTCTCGCCATTAACAACTATGGTAACATTCCGCCTCTCCGAAAAATCCCTAACCCGCATAATAGCCTCATTAGGGCAGCCTAAAAGGCAAACTTGACAGTCCACGCATTGATCTCTTCCGGGGCAGTCGATATGCCAAGTGCAGAAGCCGCAGCTTTCACACCTATCATAATTCACTACGCACTTGTAAAACTCCAATCCAGCTCACCTAAACTCAATAATAATGTCCGCTTGCAGACCAATGAACTTGACGGCGGGACCTTTATAAATAAGTAAAAAGGGTAAGAGCCATGAGATTATGAGAGAAAGGCTACATGCAGTGTTCAAGGAAGGATGCCCAAACTGCGGGGGAGAAATAGCAGATATAAGGCTTAAAAACAAGCTGCCATGCAGGTTTTGCATCCCCCTACCCGACGACGGGTTGATAGAAAAAATATCCAAGTTAAATGAAGTTGAAAGGCTCAAGTTCATCTTGAACCTACTTAAAAAGTTCAAGACCCTAAAGAATTATGGAAGCCTAGCTGCGCTGGAGGAGGAAGTTGCATCAGTAAATAAGCTATTTGAAAGGGCAACTGGAAGTAGGCTTTGGAGCGCGCAGAGAACGTGGTGTAGGAGAGCTTTAAGCGGGAAAAGCTTCGCGATAATCGCACCCACGGGCATGGGGAAAACCGTATTTGGAATAATTCTCTCAATCTACTTCGCTTCGAAAGGGAAGAAGGCCTACATCCTCCTCCCCACATCGCTACTAGCCTACCAAGTTTCCTCCAAAGTTAAGAACTTCATAGAAAAATTAAAGTTAAACATCAAGGCGGTGGAGTACCACTCAATACTAACTAGAAGCAAAGCTAGAAAAGCACTTGAAGAAATAGCTGAAGGAGATTACGACATATTAATAACAACCTCATACTTCCTGCCAAGGCACTTCGAAAAAATATCCAAGCAAAAATTCGACTTGATATTCGTAGACGACGTAGACTCGTTCATGAGAACATCAAAAAACGTCGACAAAGTCCTAGTTCTCCTAGGATTAAAGCAAGAAATCATAGAGCTTGGATTTCAAGCAATGAACTTGAGATCAAAGCTCAGAAAGCTTCTTAGAATGAGAAGAGCTCGCCAGGAAGACCTTAACCTGGTAAGGGAAGAGCTAATTAAAGTTGAAAATGAAATTGAAGATTACAAGAAAAATGAAAAAATCGGATTACTCATAGTTTCAGGAGCATCCATAAGGACTAGAAGAACCAAGCGAGTCAAGCTGTTCAAGGAACTGCTCGGATTCGAGCTAGGAGGAAAAGCTGAAGGAATTAGGAACATAATTGACATGCACGTTAAGGCGGAAAGAGTCTTAGACAAAGTAGTAGAGCTAGTGAAAGAGCTCGGCGGAGGAGGACTAGTATTTGTGCCAATGGACAAGGGAGCAGCCTACGTCAAAAGGGTGGCTGAAGCACTTGAAGCACAAGGCGTGAAGGCAGCCACCTATGAGAGAGCCAGAGGCAAAATCCTAGAAAGGTACAGGGCCGGAGAGTACGATGTGCTTGTCGGAATAGCGTCCTATAGAAGTCCACTGGCAAGAGGAATAGACCTACCTGAAAGAGTGAGATATGCAATTTTCGCCGGAGTGCCGAAGATAAAGATAAGCCTAGACATAGATGAGTTTAGGCCGTCAAAGGCAATAATACTTCTAGCAAATTTAAGGGACTTCGTTGAAACGCAAAGGGAAGTAGACTCAATAGACAAGTACATCGCAGATCTAAGAAGATTTTCAGGAATGCTGAGAAGAGATGAAATTGAAAAGATAGTGGAGAGCATAAAGGCAGGCGAAAAGCTAGAAGGATTCCTTGGAAGAGTTCAGCAGCTATTCATGGAGGTCATAAGGTTCCTGCGAAGCTTATTAAGCAGAGATGACATTAGGAGGAAAATAAGGGAAAGCCCATACTTAACAATGGAAGGCGAATCAAAGCCAGTAATAGTCGTGCCAGATGCAGTTGGATTCCTGCAAGCTTCAGGTAGAACTTCAAGAATGTATGCAGGAGGAGTCTCCAAGGGGCTAGCGATAATAGTCATAGACAACGAAAAGGCGTTCAACGGGCTAGTAAGGGAGCTTAAATGGTACGTAGAGGACGTGAAGTTCACGGAGCTAACTCCAGAAAAACTCAGAAAGGCAATTCGCAAAGTCGATGAGGATAGGGAGATAATAAGAAAGCTCCGCGAAGGCAGAGTACTGCCAGAATTCAAAGACGTTGTCAAGACAGCGCTACTAGTAGTAGAATCCCCAAGCAAAGCCCGAACAATAGCAAGATTCTTCGGAAAGCCATTTAAGAGGGAAATCAATGGAGTAACGATCTTCGAAATAAGCACTGGAGACTACATACTAAGCATAACTGCAAGCAAGGGCCACATCTTCGACCTCGTAACCAAGGAGGGATTCCACGGAGTAAAACCAATAAATGGAACATTCATCCCAGTATACTCAACCATCAAGAGATGCAAATTATGCAACGAGCAGTTCTCAGACCCAATCGATAAGTGCCCATTCTGCGGAGGACCGCTAGAAGACAAGGGCAAAGTAGTTCAAGTCCTAAGGGACATAGCCAGAGAGGTTGACATGCTCCTAATAGGAACGGATGCTGACGCTGAAGGAGAAAAAATTGGGTGGGACATAGCTCAAGCACTATCCCCATACACTGGAGAAATCAAGAGAATAGAGTTCCACGAAGTAACTAGAAGAGCGCTAATTGAAGCGCTTAGAAAACCAAGAGACATCAACATAAGGCTAGTTGAAGCACAAATACTGAGGAGAATAGAAGACAGGTGGATAGGATTCGAGCTAAGCGGAAAAGTTCAGGGCAAATTCAAGAGAAGAGACCTTTCGGCAGGAAGAGTGCAAACACCAGTGCTAGGATGGATAGTGGAGAGAACCGAAAAGTCCAAAAAAAGCCTAATGGAGCACCTCGAAATCACCCTGGAAAACGGGCTTAAGGTAACCCACATCATCCCAAAAATGAGGAAAAAGGAGCTAAACAAGCTAATCGAAAAAATTCGGAAATCCACATGTAAAGTGCTGAGCGTCAAACGCGAAGAAGTGGAAGTAAATCCCCCACCACCATTCTCGACAGATGAAATGCTCAGGGAAGCATCGAGAAGACTGAGGTTAGGAGTTAAGGAAGCCATGGCCCTAGCTCAAGACCTATTCGAAGTAGGCCTCATAACGTACCACAGAACCGACAGCATCAGAGTATCGGGAATAGGAATGAAGATAGCTAAAGACTACATAACCGACAAGTGGGGAGAAAAATACGCAAAGCC
>QMQW01000048.1 GCA_003650625.1 Thermoproteota archaeon
ACCTTCAACGCCCTTCAGCCCCCTATAAAGCGCCTCAGCAACCTCAATGAACTGTTGAGGAGCCAATTCCCTCACTCTAACCTCCAAGTAAGGTACCAGCTCTAAAACTACCCTGCTCTCATTAGCACTCAAACCCCGAATTCTAGTTAAATAGTGCATTAAAGGGCTCTTCAACTTCCTATTTCTCTGGGAGAAAAGCCATCTAAGCAAGTCAAGCAAAAGCTCCTCAACCTCACTTAGAGGAGGGCGCCTCCTCGGCGTCAACTTGACAACGGCAACATCAATTTCAGGAGGAGGATAAAAGCAGTTTCTTGAGGCATAGCGTAGAAGATCAACATCAGCGAACAGGCTCACCGCAACAGTCAGCCGCCCATACTGATGAGAACCGGGCTTCGCCACAAGCCGCTCCGCAAACTCCCTCTGATAGGTTAGCACCGCAAGCTTGAAGGTCGGCTTCTCAATCAACTTGAAGGTTAGTGGAGATGAAATGCTGAATGGAAGATTTGAAACAACCTTATCTACCTCCGGGAATTCCAGGGTAAGCGCATCAGCATGAATCAACTCAACGTTATCGTAGCTTTTAAGGCGCCACTCAAGCACTTCAATTAGGCGAGAATCAACTTCAACTGCATACACCTTCCCAGCAACATCAGCCAGCGCCTCGGTTAAAGTGCCTATGCCAGCTCCAATTTCAAGAACAACATCGCAGCTAGAAAGCGACGAAAATGAAATCAAATCATCTATGAGGCTGGGGCACACAACGAAGTTCTGGCCGAGCTTCCTCCTAGGCTTTATTCCGAAGGACCGAAGTATCCGCTTAGTTTCAGCGAGCAAGCTCCCCATGCTTCTAGCCATAATCCCCATGCAGCCTACCACTACTTAACGAAAAGCTTATACTTGTCATCGCCGCTTAGCTCCATAATTATCCTCTTAATTATCAGCTTCTTGGGATCAGGTATTTTGGCTCTCTTCCTAATGTCCTCAAAGCTCTCAAATGGCTTGCGCTTACGCTCATCCAGAATTATCCACAACAGCTTTCGTCCAATGCCCGGGAGAAGCTGAAGGGCGTGAAGCCTAGTGGTTATTGCACCTGCATTATTGAAGAACTCAACAAAGCGCTTCTCCTGCTTAGAAACTATAACTTCAAGGACGCCCGGAAGCTCATCCCTAGCTGAAATCGTCAAGTTATCGTAAGATATCCTCCTCCTAACCCGAGCAATCTTATCCCTCTCACCCTTGCCAATGAAAACTCGCTCTCCAGGATAAAGGTAAACTCCAGGCTTAGGAACCACCTCGAGCAAGGTAAAATAGGACTCCCCGATAACCTGCGCTATGGGCTCCCTCCTAAATAGCGGCGTGGACTCGAGGGGATGACCATGAGGCAGAAAGTCGAGAACATAGGCATGCTCCTCATAGTAACCTCTATCCCTAGAAAAGAAGGGAACATCCCTCACAATTTAACCTCCAAATAAAAATTATTCAGCATACTCTCTAATTACATTAAGCATCTTGCCAAGCTCAGATGTGAGAAAGATTCTGCCCTCAATAACCAAAAGCGTGCGAAGCTCCTCAATCGTTTTAGGAAGGATGTTAGCTATCTGAACTGCAGTGAACCTTGATAGCTTAAACTCCTCCATCAACCTATCAATAAGCGCCTCAGCCTTCTCCCTGGGAAGCTTAGCCAGCTTAGAGGCATAATCAAGCGTTACGCGCTGCATTGGAGATAGCTCCGCGCGCTCCCTCAGTTTTTCAAGAAACTCCTTAACAGTTGAAATAGTTGCCTCTTCACGCTTCAAAACCTTCTTAGGCACAAGCAAACCTCCTACTTAGCCTTAGCTGTTAGGGGGCGCATATGCTCAGGCCTAACTATCAAAGTCTTCTTCTTCCTACCCAAGTAAACTTCAACTACGTACGCCCTACCCCTCCTTTCGAGGACAACCCCCACCTTCCCATGATACCTCCTATGCGGCATCCCCTTGTGGACGCTGGGGTCAATTATTATTGCAACCTTCTCTCCAACTTTGTAGGGGTACATTACTCTGCTAAGTGGGAAAAGCCCCCTCTCCCTAGGCTTCTTCTTCAACAGCTTCCTCGTCCTACTCCTATAACCATGGGAATGCTTAACCACTTTCACCCACCCAAGTCGAGCTCAACTTATCCTAAAGCTTCACTGCTAGAGGTTTTTGCAAAGTCAAACTAATAAATACTTCCACATCTACACAACTTCAGAAACGTAAATTACATCAAGCTCCACGCACTTAGCTGGAAGGCCGAGCACCTCTGAGACGCTTGGCCTCGTCCTCCCCTCATCCCCACTGATAAGCTCCTTCACGTAAAGTCCTCCCTGACACTTAATCGTTAACTCCAGCAATCTGGGGTTGATCAGCTTAGCCTTCAACTCATAAACTCGCTTAACCCTCACCTTATCAACTCTCCTGTGAAGCACTCTCAATGGAGTTCTCTGCCTAATCTCCCTATTCGAGAAGAATTCCTCCAACTTCCTCAACTCCTCCTCACCCACTTCACCTTCAACCTCAACAAGCGCCCTGTAAATCTTCACCGTCATTGGCGATAGAGCCTTCATTCTCTTAACTTCAAGCCTGCTAGAAAACCGCAGGTCGAAAACCTCTATTTTACCTTCAGCGCGCCTATTGATCTCTTCCTCCAGAGCCCTCAAGTCTACGAAACGCCTCTTAGGCTCTTTAACCTCGACGACGAAGGGCCTCCCGCTTCCAAGCATTCTTGCATCCACGTCCTCTCGGCCGGCACCATGAAAAACCACCAACGACCCCCCAGTAAATTCGAGAACTGGACCTGCCACCAGCTCTTCAACCGAAGTTGGGTACTTCTTCCCAGTATAATTACAGTTCTCACACCCCCTACCCCCACAGCTACTGCAGATCCAAGTGCACTGAGGCATTCCGCGAACCAGCTTCCTATACTTGCCGTAAATGAAGAGGGGGCTTGGCTTAACTTCAATACTGCCGCTATTCAAATCCACAATCACTACAATGTCTGGAGAAGTAAAGTCGACGTTCTTCCCAGTGATTTTTTGAACAAGCTTACCGAGCTCCCTATTAAACTCCGACTTGAAGGATTCACCTAAGTTCAAGTTAAACTCGGAGCGAAGCAAATCCTCCCTCTCAGCTATTTCGCCTGGAATTCTCGAACCTACGAGGAATGTTGAGAACTCATAGTTCGAAAGGAGCTGTACAACCTCATTCGCAATTTCATCCAATTTTTCAAAAACTCCGCCGCAAATGTAGCACGTCTTTGGGGGAGGAGGGGAGAAGCCCAACTTCTCGAGAATACGGGAAGCAAGCTCAAACCTGCCATTCTCAGCTAAAACCCTCAGCATGGCCACGCCTCTATCATTCAATTCATCTCTAATCATCTTATGAGCATTCATGGCTATGGCGAGCTTAATGGAAAAACCCCTAACCGCATTACTTAAACCCCTAACCAAAAGGGCGAACTGCCTACCGAGACAGTTGTCGCATAAGCAGTACTTCTCAAGTATTTGCACGCTGATGTCAATCACGCTCAACCACTTTCACCTCTTTCGCAAAATAGTGCGGTCAAAGTAGTTGTGAAGCAAAATAATTAAGCTTGGCGGCGCCTTATATGAGACACTTATCCTAACGGGAAGAGCATCAAACCTTGATAGCAGTTGCAAATCCTCATTGGGGAGGTCGGGATATCCAATTACCAATTTGAAGTCGCGGGGGCATGATAGGGACTTCAAATCAACACCTTTAGAGTCAGCGTACAGCACCTTCACTCCCCCCTTCAAAAAATCAGCAAGCCCCCCTATACCTGCAAAGACGCCTGGAAAGCACTCCCTAGCTTGAGGAGAGCTGCGCCCACTTGAAATTACAATAACCTTTCTGACAATGCCATAAGTCGACTGCTCATCTGGGCGCAGATGCCTTAACCTTCGAGGCTCAAACCTCAGGAAAAGCCCATCGCTGAAGAGCAGAATCAGCCTCGTATCAAGCCTCAATCCATGTGAAATAAGCAGCGAAGCTGATATTGTTCGGGATATTAGTGGAAAGTACCTCCTTA
>QMQW01000049.1 GCA_003650625.1 Thermoproteota archaeon
ACACATGACTTCGTGTGATACGCGATAAGTTTAGTGGAATAATCTGAAGCACTGATTAGGTAAAGACTAAATGTTGCAGGACTCATAAAGTATAAGCAGTGAGTAAGGATTGTTCAAGGTAATTAGGGTTAGATACGAGAAGGGTGTATTGAGACCGTTGAAGTGAGCTACGAGAATGTGGAGAGGTTAAAGAGAGGATTGGGAAGAGCTTGAAGGAGGAGCTGAAAGACCTTACGGCGCACTTGGCGAATCCGTTGAGGAAGAACTGGATGGATGTCTTGAGGAGGTTTAGCGTCAGTAATTTTTGTGGATACTAACGCTGCTAAGATTATGACGAACGCTATCGGCACTATAGCTACTTCAATACCACTTTAAAAGCCTGATAAAGGTAAATAAGCTTACTACTCTAAGTTAATTTAGGGGTTCACCTTCGCGAGGTAGTGCAGCATGCGTAAGAAGAGGTATGGTAAGACCTTCTTAACCGAGGAAGAGGTTAGAGTACTGGAAGCTCTACTAAAACATGGTAAGGTTAGCGATGTTGCTAAGGTGCTTGGTAAGGCTCAACCTACGGTCAGTATTGTGAAGAAGAGGATTGAGGAGAAGATAGGTATGGCTATAGAGACAGTACTACTAGCACTAAGAAAAGGATTAATCGATAAAGAAACGTTTCTCGAACTAATCAACACCATTACGAACTATAGAGAACTTGAGGGGAAGGAAGCTCGTGAGGTAATGACGGTAGAGAGGGAGAGTTCTAGAGGGGAGGTTGAAGTCATTAGGAAGGTGCGGGAAGCACTTCGTCAGCGCATAGCCGGACTTCTTAACGTCCTAGATGTGATGAGTCAATCCAAGTATGGGGTAGGGATTATTGAACTCTTCCTCAACGATCCACGTAAGTTCGTTGAACTTACTCGGAGTCTTTACTCATCAGAAGCCACTATCCACGTGATCGCTCGCCACTTCATTCGCTCCGTACTCGACTCTCCCAGAAGACAGGAACTGGAGGAGGAGCTACTTAGGACTCTCTTCGAGGATCCAGAGAAGTTTCGTAAAAGTCTTCAAAAACTCCTTTACCGCAAGGGTCACAACCAACACAATTAGCGGGGATGCCGTGAAGAGAGGTAATTAAAGAACTACTCGCAGAGCATACCTTAAGAAGTTCAGATTCCTAGAGCTAGGATGGAGGAAGTCTATTAGGAATCCTGCACAACCTTCGTGAACTCCTCAAACCGGGTAATGAGAAGTTATCTTCTTAGTGCTACACTTAGCTTCTGTAGCTCCACATCTCCAGCTCCATCCTAGCCGCAACAGTTATGCTGAGCCTGATCCCCATGCAACATCTAAATTACGTCGTGTACTCCTATGGCTTACTTATTTTCAACCCTACCAATATCGTTGCTACACGACTCTAAGCCATAGCCATCCAACCACGCCCGTTATGTAGGACGGGATAACCCCGATACGTGTTCCCCAGATCGATAAACTATTGAGCATTCCGAAGACCTCCGTTTCCAATAGGAGTATCCATGAAACCCTATTACGACCAGTAAAACGATTCCTAAACACAAAGAGTAGAAGTAGTAGATATCCCCAACCATCTCCATATACACACTAAAATCGAGGGAAGTCACCACATCTCACCTAGCTTCTATTCCTGCTCTATCGGCGTTGCTCTTTATAACGCTGTCATTCGTTACTAAGATAGCGTTGGCGAACCTAGCTGACGCTATGTAGTAAGCGTCGATAGCTCTACAGCCTGTCTCTAAAGCTATGGATTTAGTTTCTGAATGAAGTTCATCCTCCTTAATCGTAACCACATGGTTGAGCACCGCTTCTAGAATCTTTACAATATACTTAGGCTCTATGTAGCTAGGTTACTCGGGGTCAGGAATTATGGCGTCTTGATTCAGTATGTCAAGTCGGAGTATGTATTTTGAGAAAACATAAAATAAACTTCGGTAGACTTTATTAGGTAGGAGAAAATGGGTTATAGAGTAACGAAAAAAGAGAATTTAAGTGTCATAGACTTCTTCATGGAAGTTGAGGCACCGTTCGCTCGAGAGCGGTAGCTTGGGGTAGTTCAAGGTCTTTTAGGTTACCGCCCTCGGGTTCATCACGGCACGGCTCGGAGCCCCTCACCGCGGTTCACCCACGGTTCTCGGAACCCCGAACCCACCATGCATATACTCATCTAGTAAGCCCTATAAGTTTACCGTCATCAGTGTATATGACTACCCTAAAAGGACTTAAATTACCCTAAACTACCCTCATGGATGTTTCTGCCCCATATAGTTCGCTCATGGAAGGTGGGCCAGTTTGTTATCCTGATTCCTGACGAGAAATGTGAGAGGGTCCCAATGTCTGTATATCATGCTAAGGACGGAAGAATAGGTATGTTCATCCGGTGCCTCGGAGTCACTACCCTCAAGCTCTGATATGAGAAAAACGTTGGTGACGAACTATTCAGCGTTGCTGGACCGCTTGGGAAGCCTATAGAGGTCAGATACTACGGTAATACCGTCTTCGTCTCGGATGCGGTATGCGCATATGCTGAGAGCTACGCCACACTCAGAGCTATGAAAAAAGCTGGAAACTACACCATAGCAACTCAGACCTTTGAGAGTGCTGCTCATGTTTATCCAGAAAAGTACTTGTCTAAAGCAGTAGCGGATGAGTACTGCCTCACAACAGAGGACGGGAGCGTCGGTATTAAGGTCATTATCTTGATGTCCTTAGGGAGCTTATCGAGAAAGATAAGGTAGATATCGTTTTTGGTGGTGGAAAGCTCAGTTCCCTCAAGAGGCTTGCCGAGCTCACAAGGCCATACGGGATCCCTACAATAGTCAATGTCAGGCAGATAATGGTTGACGGAACCGGGATGTGTGGTTCATGTAGGGTTCTTTATGATGGTCAGATAAAGTTTGTATGTCGTGATGGGCCGATGATGGATGCTCACAAAATTGACTGGGATGATGTAATTAAAAGAGACAACCGCTTTGCTAAACAAGAAAAATTGGCGAAAGAAAGGTATCTGGCCAAACTCAAGGAGAAGGGGTGATCTGAATGACAAGGCCAAAACTCATTAAAGAACGCGTTCCAACTCCTGAAGTCCTAGTTGAGGAACGCATTAAGAGCTTCACTGAAGTCAACCTCGGCTACGATTTCACTTTAGCCATTAAGGAGGCTGTACGTTGTCTTCAGTGCCCACACGAATACGCACCATGCATTAAGGCATGCCCTGTTCATGTAAACATACCTGGGTTCATAAAAGCACTGCGTGAAAACCGTGATAATCCGGACGAGGCGGTCAAGAACGCTCTTCGCATTATATGGAACGACAACTACTTACCCGTAGTAACAGGCAGAGTCTGTCCTCAAGAGGCTCAGTGCGAAGGAGCCTGTGTTATGGGCAAAATAGGTGACCCCATAAACATAGGCAAGCTTGAGCGCTTCGTAGCTGACTATGCTAGGGAGCATGGTATAGATGAAGAATTACTTAAGGAGTTCACGGAGAAGGAGAGAAGAGAAATTAAGGGGAAGGTCGCAGTAGTTGGAATCGGGCCTGCTGGCCTAACCTGTGCAGCAGAGCTTGCGAAGATGGGCTATGCCGTAACGATCTTTGAGGCACTCCACACTCCAGGTGGAGTTCTCGCCTATGGAATCCCCGAGTTCAAGCTCCCAAGAGAAGTGCTAGAGAAAGAGATAACAAAGCTAAGAAGGCTTGGAGTAGAGATAAAAGTTGATCATATTGTCGGGAAGACCGTGACTCTTGCGGAGCTACTCGAGGAGTACGATGCTGTCTTCATAGGCACAGGCGCAGGTACTCCAAAATTCCTCAATATACCCGGAGTTCTACTTAACGGGATTTACTCCGTCAACGAGTTCCTTACTAGGATAAACTTAATGAAGGCCTATCTTTTCCCAGAGTACGACACTCCAATAGCGATTGGAAAGAAAACCATAGTAATCGGTGGTGGAAACACAGCCATGGATGCTGCTCGTACCGCCCTCAGACTTGAGAGTGAAGTAACG
>QMQW01000050.1 GCA_003650625.1 Thermoproteota archaeon
ATAATATAATAAAAAAGTATCCGATAGAAGTTCGCCGAGTCACGGCATAACCTACGGATCATCCCCCCTAACCGGTACCGTAGGTTGCCACTCCTCGGCGATGTAGTTTCTTTTGGTTTGCTCCAATTATTAGTGTTGTGGACGGGTTTAAAAGCTTTATAGAAGGTGTGAGTTTAGAGTTTAATACAAAAAGTTTTTATACCTACAAGTCGGTATAGAGATGCATGGTGAAGAATAGGTCTCGATTAATTGCTTTGCTGAAAATATTGGGTGCTAAAAAGATACAGAAAGCCATTTTCATAAAGGGTAAGCTGGTCTACTACTACGGTGTTCAGTCGTACCCGTATTACGAGGAGCTCGTCGGCGTATTCGACGAACACGACACCCCAATACCATTTGTCCTACTTAAAGGAAAACTGTCTGCCAGAGGCGAATTAGACAAGGTCTACTGGAAGGTATGCTTCGGAAGCATAAGAAACTTCACAAGCATATTCGGTGCTGTGAGGTTCGAAATTGTTGTTCCAGCCGTTCCGAGAAAGCTAAGGCTGGTGATAGCGAAGTACATCGTCGTTCCCTACGGAGAAAAAACGAAAACATTTTTGGAAGGCAAAAAAGAACATGAAGTCGACGACCTAAGGAGGTTCGGCGAACACTACGGGTTCGAAGTGCGGGATGGCGAATACGACTTCAACCTAAGCAACATAGACTATGCCGCCTCCTTACTGATGAGGCTGATAGAGTATTTCGTCGAAGAAGCATCTCTTCAAAAAAGCAAACACGAACTCTACCGCAAACTCGCCAACGAACTCCTAAAACGCAGCAGACAAGATTAGTTTTCTTTTCCTTCTATCTTGAACTTTTTAGGAGGAGTTCTTAACTATTTTTTCGAAAAGACATGTTTCCCTTTCCTTCGGATCCAAGTAGGCACATTCCGGTGCTATTTTCTTTACATCTTCCGACCATTCCTCCGGTTCCTCAACCATCCTCACATCCATTGTTGTCGCTAGAGCTAGTGCCTTCGCAACCTTATCCGTTATTTTTCCTTCGCATCTCACGCCCTCCGACAGTTCCTCGCCCATTAGTGTACATTCGAGCCCCGCCTTTTCCAAGAACTCCTTCATTTTCATGTTCACTTCCTCGTCCAGATCATAGTATTCCACTATCCCCCTCCCCAAGTCAACATGTGTCATGTGACCCGCCGTGGAGCCAACCCTTAGCTGCACTTTGTTGTCTGTAACAAAGCCTTCAAGTGCTTTGTAGTCTACATCGGAATATATTTGCTTAATTTCCTCCGTAACCTTATCCCATGTCTTGCAGAACTCCACAGCTTCCTTAGTTGCCTCACCTAGGACACTACATTTCTTAGAAACCTCCTTAATCTTGGTCGGAATCTTAAACGCCTTGGCAAGAAACGTAGCCACCGAGTGAATACATGACGTAACGTCGTTGATGGCTGCGTTTAAAGTGTACGGCTCAACCTCCCCAAGCAACCACGTACACCTCTTCCCAAGAACCTCCTTCGACAGCCTATCGATCTCCCTAAGTTTTTTCATTAGCTCCTCAAACTCCCCCCTAACAATACTGTTGGGGTGTTGCGAGTTACACTGCCTAGTGCTTATCTGCCCAGCTTTTTCGCCGAATATCTTACAGTATCTTGCAATAGAATAGGTAGTGTCGGGGCCGTGCCTCAGAGACCATATTAGGTTGCTGAGCTTCTCAACATCCACCTTCCCCTTCAGCTTCTCCGCCTCATCAACAACGGAATCATAAACCCCCGTAAGCTTATCATGAGCCTCCTCCGCCCACTCACTAATTTTCTCCAGAAAATCATAATCAATAGCCCCATAGTACGACGCCAACTCCCTCCCTTCCTCTTCAACCTCAAGCAAACCCCCTACTCCAACAATAAGCCCCACAGCTTCACCATCGTCAGCCAACCACACCACCACCCAACAGTAACTACGCTTTCGAAAGAAAAATCTTTTATGGACAACAACCCCCTACACCTATGTAGTAGGTACTACAGCAAAAAGTTTAAATACTTCTGTGTTCAAATTTTAACACGGAAAAACACACCAAACGAGATGTAAAAATGCACACAACCCAAACCCAAAAAAATAAAAACCAAACACAAGCCCCCTTCCAAAGCAAGGAGGGTTTCTTGGCAGTATATAAGTTCAACTCGGTAGAGGATCCAGGATGGGATAGGGCAACATTTGAGGAATTTGTTGAGTCGCTAAGTGAGGATAAGGTTGTTTTAGAAAGCGTTGAGTGTGAACTGATATACGAGCAGAACATAGAAGCCATTGATTTTGAGGAGCTTAAGGGAAGGTTCCCTTATGTAGCTCATTCATTACTTCACGAAGACTATGAGGAATGCGAAGAGATAAGGAAGGTTGCCGACCCCACTAAAATAAAGTACTTGGTAATAACGTGGACTAATGTTGAAGACAGTAGCGACTTCTTTGGGGAAATATACCCGCTAGTCCTCATAAAACAATAAATTTCTCGGGGTGATCGGGAAATGCAAAACATAAACGAAGACATGATAATAGCATACAGTTCAGGTACAGTAGCAACAATAAAAATAATAACGCCGACAAAAAGGGTTGCCATCATAATGCATTCGCCAAGCTTCTATGATTCAGCAGTAAAAGTTGAAGAGGAACTAGAACAAGAAGGCTATGAAGTACATCGTCTAAACGGCGGTGTTGAGGAAGAATATAGGCAAATTGAGGAATTAGAAAAAGCAATATCAACAATCCAAAAATACCTCTAAATTTTTTCACGATTTTTTTCTCGGGGTGTGCGGGAAATGGTCGAAACACAAAAAACCTTGGTAATATGGGCTTCTCGACATATGCCCCTTAAGAAGCAACTTGACGTTTTAACAGAAAAACTAGGAAGCTATGAGCTAAAGATAGTTGCTGACAAAATACTTAACGCTGAATATGTTGTTGACAATTTTGTTAAACCTAACGTTTCAAAGTACGATAGAATAGTTGTTATTCCAGTGTTGCCGCTAAGCATGATAGCGAGGCTGGTTGAGTTAAGTAAATTTAACAATTTTGAAGTGTGGTGGGCGGAAATGGAGCAGGTAAAAATAATGGCTTCTGAACCAAAACCAGAAACAGACTATGACCCCGAAAGAGAGACTGTTGTAGTAGCTGCGGGAGTACATGAGCAAAGAAGCTACAAGATAATGAGGTTTAAAAGGTTTATGAGGATAAAAAGAATAGTAATGGAAATGGAGGAAGTAGGGTGATAGAAATGGTTGAGCTTCGCAAACTGGTTTTCTACGCTAAGGTTTCGAAGCAGAGCGACCGCTTAATTATTGTTATCCCCAAGGCTGTTCGCCCGTTAGCTCAAGAATTCCACGGTAAAAAAGTGAAGGTTACGGTTGAGCTTCCACCCTAATTTTTGCAACTTTTTTCTCACTAAGTCAATTGAAAAAGAATGGTTTATAAGTCGAGCTACTTTATTAACCTTTACCTTTTTCTCTACCAACACTCTATATTATATATTACATATACGGGAATACTAGGTTAGAGCTTCTGCTAACCGATCAGATAGTCTAAATTTTTGTAAAATTTCACCAAGAAAAAGTTAGAAAGGTGCAAAACAACATGATGGTGATGCAAATCAGACCTTAGTCTAAACACAAATGCGATATTCATAGTGGTGCAAATGGAATGATCATCGTGGTGCAAATCAATTCATGTACCGTATATGAACTGCATGAATCTAGACTCAGTTTAGACTCAGTCTAGTCTAAAATTGATATACCCCGCCTCATTAGTGTTTGTTTAGCTACTTCAACTTCCTTTG
>QMQW01000051.1 GCA_003650625.1 Thermoproteota archaeon
AATTAAATTACGCTAACGCACCACACGCTCTCTATTCCCGCCTTCCGAAGAAGCTCCTGAGTTTTAGCTCTTTGATTAGCTTTTAAGAGGTTCACTCTCTAGCACTTACTTGAAGCCTACCTTATGCATTTTCTCTGGGTTAGTTAGTCCTGCTATACTTGTCGCTAAGTGCGGGTCGTTTAGCTTCTTCGCTAGCTCGCTCTGTAGCTGCTGCTGAGTTAGGTGAAGCACGTCCTTCCTTAACCTACACATCGCGTCAACAACATCTATTGGGTGAGGGACCCCGTTAACACCCGTTATGCTGGATAAGTACGCGATTATCTCCTCAGCTGTGAGGTCGTTACTCGGCCATACCTCGACCTTTGTAGCTGCCATGAAGTACGTCGGGAGCTCCGCCTTGTAGATAGCTACGCGGATAGCCGACGTTAGGTAGTCGCTAGCCCTCATCACAGCTACTACCCACGCTAGCCTATTATTTAGGGCTGTAGCCTGCTCCGCCGGCAACTCCTCACCGTGCTTCCTAATGAACTCTCCCAGGTAGTACGCTATGTCCGAGTACGTCTCCAAGTCAATCCACTCGCCTGGCTCAAGTACGTAGGTAGCTAAGGCCTTATCATTAACAACTATCTCTGGGGAGTCGATAACTACTGGTACGTCCCTGCCGTAGGCCCTCTTAACTATGCCTACTAGCGCTGTATCCGTCTCATCAGCTAGCTCTAGGATTTCGTGAGTTAGGTCTAGGACCTTCCCGTACAGCTTAGCTACGGTGCTAGATCGCTTCTTCCTAACTACATAGCCAGGCGGTACCCTAGGGAATATCTCCCCATCTACTAGGATTAGGTCTACGTCTACCTTACCGGCCTTCTTAAGCTCGAGCACATCTTTAATGAACTTCCTCTCAACTACCTTAGATAGGGGCTTACCTACTGCTTCGTCCTGAACGAACTTAACGAAACCTACCGAAGAGGCTGGTGGGATAGCCTCCGTAGCTTCTCCCTGCAGTATGTGGGACCTAATGACTATGAGTAACTTACCTCCTATGAGCTCTAGGGGCGGGGATGTGAAGCCCGTATCTAGGGCTAGGTAAGTTGGCTTGCGAGCTACCTTAGGTATCTCCTTAAGCCTCCCTAACTCCTTCAGCTTACCCCTAATCACCTCCTTCTCCTTTAGCGTAGCTTGAAGAGCTCTAGCGATCCTATCGGCTTCCTCAGATATGCCCTTAAGGACCACGAGCGTAAGTGGCTCCTCCTCAAAGCTAGTGAGGTACTCCTCCTCACTTACCTCCCCAAAGTAGGGCAGCTCCTTACTCAACGTCCTCAACCTCCCTAACCTTAAGTAGGATAGGTACTTTCAGGGGGTTCATCAGCCCTGCGACGTAGAATTCCCTACTACCTAAGATAGCTAGCGACTGCTCGCTAATGCCAGCTAAGTTCATGTACCCGCTCAATTCATTGAAGTCCGAGGGCGTCTGCAGCTTACTGAAGAACCACGTATTTATGTTGCCCCTAATGTCCGGGTCTAAGTCAATGATCCTCTGTGTTACTAGTACAGCGCCCAGACCCCACTTCCTGCCCTCCCTAGCTACCCTACTTATGGCTGACCTAGCCTCGCCGCAGTACCTACAGGCGTAGTTGTGGGCTTCATCAATAACTACTACGGTGTTTACGGGCTCGCGGGATAGCTCAATCCTCTTCCATAACTCGGTAATCACTGAAGCAACTATGTACCTACGCGTGACTAGCTCCTCTGTGCTTAAGTCAATAACCACTAACCTCTCGTTTAGCGCTTTATCCACTATGCCCGACGGCAGGAGGTCCCTCCCGCTTAACGACCTGAAGAACCCTTCACCTAGCCTAATATCTATCGATACCCCTAGCCTAACTATGACGCTCTCCCTACCCTTACTAAACCTCCTAGCTACCTCATCAATAGCTTCCTTAAAGATCCTCCTATCCCACTCTAGCTTCTCTTCAGCGAGCACCTTCATCAAGGCCTCGTAGTCGACCTTATCTAGCTTATTGAGGAAGTCGTGGAGCCCTAAGCCACCCCTGCCACTGCCTAGGCCTAAGCCCCCCCTCCTCTCCTCATTACCTACGAATATTTTATCCCTGACTTCATCAGGTAGGGCCTTGTAGATGTAGTAAAGTACTGCAGTAATGAAGTACTGGTCGTAGGTATTCGGGTTGAGGCCAGACCTTTCAAGCATTAAGTCAGCTACTAGCGATACGTCGAGGACAACCCTCGAGGCTTCAATGACCCTATCCGGGTAGTACCTCACGTAGTCTAGGCCGGTGTGGTCGAAGACTATGAGGCTGTAGTCAGTCTTGCTGAGTACCTCATCGATTAGCGCCTTAACCAGCCTTGACTTACCCGTGCCTGTAGCACCTACTACCGCTAGGTGGTAGGGTAGCCACCTAGGGCTGAGGGGGACCTCAATACCACTGTACTTGTGCTCCCCCACAACTAAGCCCGCACCTAAGCTAACCCCTAAGTCAGCAGCACCCTCAACAATGTAGACCTTCGAGCCTGGGTTAGGCGGCAGCTGAACCTCAGTTAAGGAGCCGCCGCCTACAACCCCTATTAGGGCTGCGTATGCGCTCGTGTGTGGTAAGGTCCCCATATCCGCTAATGAGGGGTTATCGACGTAGCTAGTCCTTCTGTACGTGCTCAAGAATGGCTCGTACCTCCTAGCGCTCCTCAATACGCCTAAGTACTTAATACCTCTCTTCTCGTCGTGAACTATGACTAGCTGCTCCTCCTTAGCTAAGTGCTCTACTCTATCCCAAACAATTACTGGAGCATACGTAGTCGTTGAGCCGCTCCCTACGATACCCACTAACTGCAATTTAAGCCCCTAACAGCATCTTAGGTGTACAGAACCTAAGTATATGTACCTTAATAGTAAATGAAAAAATCAAGCAACTACAGTATTACCTTAATTAGCAGGTTGTACCGAAGTACTTAGCATGTAGGTCTGCCTTAGCCCACACTAGAACGCCTCTGGACGGCAGGACCGTGAAATACTTCTGCATTAAAAATTAATTTCGTCCTTATCTAGCTGCGGCGAAAATCATTTAGGTTTGCATAAGGGTAATTTAGAGTATGCCATTGCTTACTAAGCTAATTGAGGGGTTAGCTGAGCTTCGGCGAGGTGTGGTTGCTTACTCAGTACTAGATGCTTTCTTATGATCCTTAATTTGAGTTGTTCAGGCTCCCTACCTTAAGTCCTTAGGATTCACTCCGTTTGAGTACGGTATGTACGGATCCTTATTTACTGCTTCCACAATAGCTACCTTACCGCTTATGGGGCTGAAAATATTTTGATGATTGGAAGGAAAGTTTATATAAGTTGATAGTCAAATTATTTATTGATTGGATGTGTCTGAGCGTCTGTTGAGACCTAAGGAGGTTTGTAGGCTTCTTGGTGTTAGCTATGTTACTTTACGTAGATGGATTAAGGAGGGGAAGGTAAGAGCGGTACAAACACTCGGAGGAAAATACCGTATACCAGAAAGCGAAGTAAAGAGGTTATTAAGTGGGGTAGAAGTAAGGGAAATTAGAGCAATAATTTATGCTCGTGTAAGTTCCTCAGACCAGAAAAGTGATTTAGAGAGACAAATCCAGTACCTTACACGGTACTGCTCAGCTAAGGGTTACAAGGTAATTGATGTTTTAAGCGATATTGCTAGTGGTTTAAAAACTAATCGTAGAGGATTACAAAAACTCTTCAACTATATAGTAAACAAGCAGGTAGACGTAGTTGTAGTTACCTATAAGGATAGGCTTACCCGTTTTGGTTTTGAGTATCTTGAGTACTTCTTCAA
>QMQW01000052.1 GCA_003650625.1 Thermoproteota archaeon
CTCACATTAAATTGTGAAGCACAAGGCTCAGACATCAATTCAAGATACGTTAAAGGCGCATTAAAAAACGCGAAGGAAGCAAATGCAACGGCTCAAGTTAACTTCTTCACATCAGCCATATCGAAATTAGGAGTAAAAAGAAGGTACACGACAATCATAACAGACCCTCCTAGAGGAATGAGACTTCAAGTTGAAGATTTAAGTTCCATCTACAGAGAACTCGCCATGGCAGCGAGGAATGCGCTGGTTGACAGCGGTAAATTAATAGTTGCAGTTTTACGAGAAGCAAGGAAAATTTCTTCTCGAAGGCTAGGTGAGGTGGGCTTCAAGCTCATTAAAGAACTCAGCATACTTCAAGGAGGAGTGAACGTGTACATTCAATATTTTGAGAAAGAAAGTAAATAGCCAACACTACTAGAATTACATTCTGGTCGGCGCTTCAATCCCCATTAGATTGAGCGCGTTTCTAAGCGTTACCCTAACAGCATTAACTAGTTGAAGTCTAGCGTTTCTGAGCTCCTCAGGCTCTGCCTTCAAAACTGGAACTGCATCATAGAATGCATTGAAGGTAAGCGCAAGCGAGTTTGTAAAGTCTGGTAGAAGCTCAACTTTAAGGCTGTCTGCAGCTTCAGCAACTACTTCAGGGAACTTTGAAACTTGAAGAATTAAGCTCTTCTCCAACTTGTGGGTAAGAAGCTTTGCATCGTAATTCTCAGGCAACCCATCAACCTTCGCGAGTATGTTGCATGCTCTAGCGTGAGCGTATTGAATAAAGGGAGCGCTGTTCTGATCAAAGTTTAAAACTCTATCCCAAGTAAACGTCATTCTCTTCGAAGGAGAAATGCAAAGCAGTGCGTATCGAACCGCTCCAACGCCAACTGCCACACTTATCCTGGAAATCTGCTCTTCACTCAAGTTTGAAGAGCGTTTCACAACTTCAGCTCTAGCTCTCTCAACCGCTTCATCAATTATCTTGTCAAACTCAACATATCTACCTCGCCTGCTTGACATTTTAAAGCCTGGAAGTCTAACTAGCTCATAGGCGTAGTGCACGAAGTTTAACGCTAGATCTCGCCTACCCAGAACCGCTAGTGCAATTCTAAGCTGAAGCTGCGGCAGAGTCTGCTCAGCACCAATAACGTGAATAACCTTATCTGCATGCTCAAACTGCCATAGAGTATAAGCAATATCCCTCGTCGTGTACAAGGTTCTACCGTCAGACCTGACTAGAGTTAATTTGGGAAACTCGTAAAGGTCGCTGACTCCAAGCTCCTTTTTTAAATTGAGCGCATTGGCAGCTTGCTCAGCATCGAAAATTAAGGCTCCATCGTCGACCTTCACGAAGGGAGTAGCCTTGAGCTTATCCAGCACTTCCTTCACCCTGCTACTCCAAACGATGTCGCTCTCCCAATCCCAGCTGTCATGCTTGATATTTGCCCTTTCTAAAGTCTCTTTGAAACCTTCAATGCACAAGTTACATAGCTCTCTAACAAGCTTAGTGACTCGCTCATCACCCATTTCGTATAGCAAGTCTAGCCTGGCAATAGACTCAGGAGGATTTGGATCGGAGTTTATCTCCTCAAGAAGCTTGTCAAATAGATCTGGATTCCTATCACGCAATTCCTTGGAAACAGACGCCCAGTCGCTTAGCTCTCCCAAAATTTTCGCTCGCTCATCTTCAAATCCCTCGCCAAGCTCATCAATTTCCTTAAGCCTCTTCTTCAGCCTCCAGATCTCGACGATGCAGCTAGTCATAGCGTAGATTAATCCTATAAAGCGGTCAGGCTTACCCTCAGGCTTAATCCTGCCGAGCTTATCATACCCGTAAGCGGCTATAGAAACTTGCAAGCCTACGTCATCAATATAGAAGTGAGTTTTAACATCATGGCCTCTAGCCTTCAGCAGCCTTGCTAAAGTATCTCCTAGAACCGCGTTTCTAGCTGCACCAATATGAAGAGGATGAATAGGATTAGCGCTCGTGTGCTCAACAATAATTCTAAGCGGCTTATCGACTTTTAAATGACCATAATTCTCGTCAAGATCCACGACAGCTTTAAAAGTCTCACAAGCCAATTCAGGATAGCTCACGTAAAAATTCACGTAACCAGCACCGGCAACTTCAACTTTATCAATAAACCTCATATTTAAAGGTCTAATAATCTCAATAATTTTCTCAGCCAAAACCCTAGGAGGAAAGCCAGCTTGCTTAGCAACAGTAAAGGAAGGAAAAGCCAATTCAGCTCCAATCACAGGCGGAGGTACTTCAAGAATTACATTAACATTCGATATTCCTAGCTGCGAAAAGGCGTAATTTATAGCTTCAACGCACTGCTGCCTAAAAGCTTCAAATGGATTGCCCTTAACCGTACTCACCAAATTACCACCACGCAATTGCAGACGCATAATTTAATGCTCAACCTAAGAATTCCATCACAAACTAGCTATTAAATACTACCACCAAAATGGAAACCATAAATTTGACGCAAAAAATACAAAATAAAAAGAAAACGTTAAGTTTCTTTCTTTTCTTTAACTTCAAGCCTACACTCGTAAATCACGTCACCGTCGACTACTCTGAAAATCCTGACAAAATCGCTTTCAATTTTCATCAAAATAGGCTTCCCAATACCCTCGGCAATCTTCCTAAGATCCTCCAAATCTTCAAGCTCGAAAACCACACTACCACCTTCAGAGAAGTTCTTAACTTTAACTAAATAATCCTCCAAGGGCTTTACCAGATCCTTCCAAACATCCTTTTTGCCTTCACCAGCTCTGAAAAAGTTGAAGTATATCGACGGAGCCAATCCCGCCAAACTTAAACCTAACAATGCATAAAATCCGTAAAGCTTATTCTTAACATCTTCATGAACGATCACTTGGCTCCTTGTGACAGAGTCAGATTTTTGATGATTTAAGCCGTCAATGCTAATCATCGAGCCTTCAACTCCACCGTACTTAATAGTTATAGTTAATTGTGGAGAGAAAGATGATTCAATAAATCCAACAACGTCATTTGAAGCTAGAACATGAATGTTCGGAGTCAAAGTTAAAGTATAACTGCTCGCATAAGCTCCAGTCTCGTCTTCAATACGTTTAATCAATGAAAAGATATCCCCAAGATTCAAAGTTAAATTAAAATTAAAAGAAGCATCATTTCCATAAAGCTTCATTGAACCCTCAGCAGGACCGGGCAAATCCTTAACCCAACCGCTAGGCGAACTTAAACTAAAGTTAACATTGTAATTTACAACTATTGTGGATGGAGTGTCAATTAGGAAGCGATATGTAAAATCAATGGCTATTCTCTTCACGAGCTTCAAATAAAGTGTACCTTCACCTGGACCGAGCACAGTAGTGTTGTAGAGAACATTGGGATGAATAAAAGCTAAGTAACTATACCTACCAAAATTCGCATAATTGCATAAAGACACCTGCTTACTCTCCACCACAGGAATTTGATAGGTAAAGTATAGCATAACAATTGAAAACAATGTTAAAAACGTGAATAACACCAAGAAAAGCCTTGTCTTTCGCAAAAAATTATGTTTAAACATCATCACACCAGATTTACCATTTAATTACGTTTCTTTTCAAGTTGGATAAATACTTTTCTGAAAATCGCTATTTACAAGTTATGGAGAAAACGCCACATTGTCAATCACATGAATAGTAAAATGTAGAGATATGTCCTCTAAACCATTATCGCTCGTAGAATTAAAGCTTACTTTTATCCAAACAATAACCTTCTGGCTCGGGTCGAAGAATATAGGCGGTGCCACAGCGTCGTTAAAAGGAAGATCATCAGCCTCAACATGCC
>QMQW01000053.1 GCA_003650625.1 Thermoproteota archaeon
CCTTCAGCCAGCATTTTCCTAGCTAAATTGACATCCCCCTTAACAGTTGCTCTAGCCATAGAGCCAAACTCCCTAGACATGAGATCGCATACAGCTAGCCTCTGAGCACAGCTTTCTGCAGGCGTTCTAGCTAAAGCTAATTTAATGCCGTGCTTAGCCTCAAGCTCCTTCCTATACTTCTGCATGTAAAGTAGAACCTTAACAAGCAACTTGACAGCTTCGTCCGATTCATGCAGCTGATAGCCAGTATGCCACTGAGCCATCTCGTTTCCACCAACAAGCCCTATAACGAATACCAGCTCATTGAAATCAACTGCAGGGGGACCTCTCTCACCAGTTCTTGGATCCCTAGGCCTCTGAGTAGCAAATGGCAGCCTACCGTTTTTAATCATCAGATCCATCCAGTGCATTTTACACTTAAACACCTCTACAGCCAAGTCCATTAACCTAAAGATCTCCTCTATTAGCTTATCATCATCGCCTCTAGCCTTATAGGCAGCCCTGGGAAGGTTGAGTGTTACAACTTGCCAAGCACCCATGCTAAAGTGCTTTCCATTAACGAAGTACATTTTATCGTAAAACTCAGGGTCGCTATCAGGCGTCTCAGTAAAGGCGTAAGCGCAGCACTGATAGCAAGAAACGCCTTTGCCATAACCGCGATACGGAGGAATAGCATTATCAAAGTATGGGGTGCCAAACTTGGCAACAACCTTGTGAACTGCAAGCCACTCTTCATAGTACTCGTCATTAAAGAACTCGGGTGTAATGTAGGTCTCTAGCTTCGGAAAGTTAAAAGGCTTCCCCCAATAGTCACCTTCAAGAGCAACTTCATAAATTGCTCTAAAGAATAGACGAGCTTCATCTTCATAATCCCCATACGTATCTGGCCCCACTCGCCCCCTCAAAACTACAGGCTTATCCCTCCAAACCTTCGGTATGCCTGGAGAAAGTTGAATATTGGAGAAAACTAGTTGCCCTCCTCGAGCAACATAGCATTGAGTTAATTCGTAAAACATCATTTGCGCTAACTGCTTAATTTGCCGGTAACTTAAACCCCTCATAAACGGAGCTAAAAACACGTTGTAGTTGTAAAAGCCTTGTCCGCCAGCAAAGTTTGTTTGCGCAGCAGCCAAAACCTTAACTGAATGTAGAATGGCTACTTCAGGGTGCTTGGCGGGTCCAGCCACGCTAGTCTTAAATCCAGTTCCATCAGGCATCAACCCATAATATAGGTAGTATCGCAGGTCATGATCCTGACAGAACGGTCTAGTTCCGAAATACTCCAAATCATGTATGTGAATCTCGCCCTTCAAATGGGCGTCAGCCACGTGCATTGGAAGAAGTAGAAGATATTGCTCCTTAGAAAGCTTGTCAGCCTTCTTCTTATGCGAAGTCTCTGGATTAGGCTGTAAGTTAGCATTCTCCTTAGCTTCGAATCCTAATCCAATATCAATCAAGTACGAGTCATATACTGGCGTTCCAACCCTCGTTAGGACATTTCTATAAACAATGTACTGGGGCTTATCGGTGGACCATTCAAGCAAAATGTTGTTAACCACTTCACGTATTAATGGTGCACTTACGAAACGCGCATTCATGCTAAGTATTCTGCGCTCAGCCTCAAGCGCAATTGCCTCAGCCTCCTCTCTGGATATTGGAGGAATGTCAAAGAACTTCTCTGCCAACCGAGTTTCCTTTAGAAGCTGCTTGACGATCTTACTTCTATCCCAAGGCTCAAAAAAGCCGCTACTTGTTCTAACCATAATTCCATTTGGGGAAGCCGCTTTAACGGATTTTAACCAACCATTATACCTTTCAAGCCACTCAAGCTTACCCATAAATCTCAACTCTCCACCAATTTTGATAAAAGAGCTTCATTAAGCGAATCTCCATTAAACAGCTCTTCCTCCGAGTAGAAGTTACCATTTACTTCCAGAATTGGAGCAGACATGATGAAAACATCCCTCATAACAAGTTCAGCCATAACATCAGGATCCGAAAGATCCCTCTCTTCAAACGGTATGTTCCTGCTCTTAAGCCAACTCTTCACTATTAAGCACCTTGGGCAACGAGGCGTGGTGTATAATATGACTTTAAAACTTGACATAGCTGACAAAAATGTTAAGCACTGGAAGGATATAAGCTTAAATTGAGTTTTCTATCGAAAAGTGTTGATAACGAACTTCCATCAAATTTTACACTTTGCATGAAAAATTGAAGGACATAAAATTTAAATTAGCTATATCAGTATGAAGGGAGGCTTCTCCTTCAACCTTATAATGGGAACAGCAATCCATCCAGGCCTAACCCCCTCAGCCAGCACAACTCTTTCACCCCTTTCCTCAGCTTTAACTAGGAAGTACTTGCCTTTAACCTCCTCATCACTCTCATAATAGTAGAATATGGGCATCCCATAGAATTTGTAGTAATCCCTATAAATTGCAATAATGCCGAGAATGTCCTTGCCTCCATGCTTAAAGTGGAGCACGTAGGTGGGCTGCCCCAAAGCAGCAATGTTAGCTACAAATCGAGCTAAATCCTCAATGCTATCAACCCTCAAAGAGAAGGGAGGATCAACCTTAGGTTGAGCGCCAATTTCAGCCATTCACCTCACCAAATAGATTATGTATAATTAATGTATTTAATTGGATTGGAGAGAATACATGGTCAAGCTAAGCTTAATCCCCACAGCCTCGCCAATACACCCAAAAAGCAGATGGGCGAGGAAAATAGATGAAATTGTTAAGAAAATATCTCAAGCAAACATCGAATTCGAATTAACTAAGTGCATCACCAGCCTAGAAGAGGCCCTAAAATTTAAGATGGAAACGGATGCAGCCGGAACGATCATTATAGTCTTGACTGGGGGAACATCAACCATCGCTAAGGAAGTAGCTTTAAGATCAAAAAAGCCAATAGCATTTTTAGCTCATGGAGAAGACAACTCGCTGCCATCAGCAATTGAAGCAAGAGAGAAATTGAAAATTGAAGGAATTTACTCCAAGCTAATTTATGTCGATCTGGAGCAAAAAACACTGAATAAGGAGCTTAAAGTATTTGCAAATGTAGCTAAAGCATACGATTACCTAAGCAACCTCAAGATCATAGGAATAGAAACAAATCTAAACAACTACATCAGTATAGGAGAAATCAAAATTAAAATCATCAATGTAAGCGAAGAGGAGCTCTCAAGCACAATGAAATCCATAAACGACATCGAGGTCGCCCAACTCGAAGAGGAGCTTACTAAACGAACTGAGATTACGGACATATCTGAAAGCGACTTGAAAAAGTCGATTAAACTTTACTTAGCAATTAGAAGGCTAATGAAAAAATATGGAGCCAATGGAGTTACTTTCAACTGCTTCAAATTCATATTAAAATATAAGATAACACCCTGCCTAACCATCAGCCTAACAAACTCAAATGGCTTTATAGGAGCCTGCGAAGCGGAGGTTCCAGCAGCCATAGCTATGATTATTGGCAGCTCACTGTCCACAAAACCATCATTCATGGGCAACTTATCGGCTTTCAACATTAAGAGCAATACAATAACGCTCGCACACTGCACAGCTCCACTCAATATAGCTGAAGGTAAGGCAAGGCTAGTGAGACACTTTGAAACTGGCTTAAGCGTCAGCTTGGACGTCCCCATGAGCAGACAAGACGTAACTTTGCTATCCCTAAGTAAGGATTTAAGTCAATTAATGGCTATCGAAGGAGAAATCCTGCAATCGTCCATGAAAAATCCAAGCATGTGCAGAACCCAAGTC
>QMQW01000054.1 GCA_003650625.1 Thermoproteota archaeon
CGCTTAAGCATCTTCCTCATAGCCCTATACTGATTTAAAAGATCCCTAACATCCCTAACAGTCGTCCCGGAACCTATAGCTATCCTCCTCATTCTGGATCTGTCAATAACCTGCGGATTAGTAAGCTCCTCCTCAGTCATGGACTGCATTATTGCAATGAACTTCTTCAACTTGTCCTCCGTAACCTCTTCAAAGCCCTCTGGAAGGGAAAAGCTCAACCCAGGAATAAGCTTAAGCAACTTCCCAAGAGGCCCCATCTTTCTTAAGGACTGAAGCTGGTATAAGAGGTCCTTCAAAGTGAACTTGCCCGAGAGGAAACGCTCAGCAACCTCCCTACTTGGAGCCGCCTCTGCAGCCTTCACCTTCTCAACCAAGGCTTCCAGGTCACCCATACCCAAAAGGCGGCTGACAAACTTCGGTGGAGAGAAAACCTCCACTTCACCTATCTTCTCGCCAACACCAACGAACTTGATGGGCGCGCCAGTGGCCGCAACAGCAGATAGAGCGCCTCCACCCCTAGCCGAGCCATCCAGCTTGGTTACGAATATCGAGCCAATCTTCGTAGCTTCATGAAAAGCCTTCGCTTGAATCATGGCTTGCTGCCCTATGGTCCCATCAATCACGAGCATTATCTCATCAGGCTTAATTGCAGCTGCAATGCGCCGCATCTCATCAATTAAGCCCTTCTCCTCCTTATGCCTGCCAGCAGTGTCGACGATAATTACGTCATACTTCTCAGCCTTGAACTTGCCTACACCCCTCAAGGCTAACTCAATGGCGCTGCCCGCCTCCCCCCCATAAACTGGAACTCCAATCATCTCACCAAGCTGCTTAAGCTGAGCATAAGCTCCAGGCCTAAAGTTGTCGGCGCAAACAAGCGCTACCTTCAGCCCCCTCTTCTTATAGAAAAGCGCAAGCTTAGCTGCAGACGTCGTCTTACCTGAACCTTGAATTCCAACCATCATTATGACGTATGGCTTCTTGGAAGTTGGAAGAACTCTGGGGGTTTCATCGCCCCCCAATAAGTTAACGAGCTCCTCATAAACCACCTTCAAGAGGAGCTCCCTACGAGTAATTCCCGGAGGAAGCTTCTCCTTAAAAACTCGATCCTCAATTCTCCTCGACAAGTCAAATACGAGCTTCACATTAACATCAGCTTGAAGCAGAGCTCGCTGAATATCCCTAATGAGCTCCCTAACAACCTTCTCGTCAACCAGAGGAGCCCTAATAACCTTCCTAATTGCAGCTCCAATGGCGGAGCCCAAACTCTCAAGAACCACAGCTCATCTCCTCCAACCTCTCCTTCAGCATCCTTAATATCAACTGCGGCTCAACCCTACTACTCAAGGCCTCCTTAACCTTGCCTACAAGAAAGAATATTGCCTTCTCATTCCCCGACTTGTAGTCTTTAACAGCCTTAGGGTACTTCTCCAAGGCAAGCTCAATGGCTTCGCCAAGAGCTCTTAAATCAACCTTGCGCCTAAGACCATACCTTTCAACTATCACTTCAGGATCAAGCCTCTCATCAAACATCAAACCTATAACCTTCTTAGCCGCAGGGACAGTTATCTCCCCAGATTCAACCAATCGAATTAGCTTCACAAGCTGCTGTGGAGATATTGGAATTTCAGATGCAGGCAGATCGCGGTAATTAAGCTCCCTCTTCACCTCATACCTAACCCACTTTGCGGCAACGTCAACTGGAACGTGCTTAGCCACCTCCTCAAAGAAGTTGGCAAGCTCATACTCGCTGGTCAGCACGTAGGCGTCATCGAAACTCAAGCCATACTCCCTGATGAAGCGCATCAATCTAACATATGGGGATTCCGGCAGAGAAGACTTAACCTCATCATAAAGGCGCTGCGTAACGACAAAGGGATATAAGTCGGGGTCGGGAATGTACCTGTAATCCTCAACGGTCTCCTTAACCCTCATTGGAATCGTAATCATGCTATCCTCATCAAAATGCCTAGTTTCACGCTTCACAGACAATCCCTTAGCCATCAAGCTCCTCTGCCTAGAAATTTCGAATAAAAGCGCCTTGAAAACCCCCTTAACCGAATTTATGTTCTTAATCTCAACTCTAGCTCCACCCTTAATTGACACGTTGGTGTCGAAGCGCGTGCCCTCAACCCTTACGCAGTTGAGATACTTCAATATTCGCAGAAGCGAATCCGCAAAAGCCCTAGCCTCCTCCGGGCTCCGCATGTCGGGGTGCGTAACTATCTCTATCAGCGGAACTCCGCAGCGATTATAATCAACCCTACCGGACTCCGGATCCCACCTACCAGCATCCTCCTCCACATGAACCTCCCTAATTCGAACTTCACGAGTCTCAGAGCCAAACCTAAACTTCACACAGCCATTAACACCTATGGGCTGACTAATAATCTGATACCCCTTAGGCAGGTCGGGGTAGGGGTAATGCTTCCTAAGCCAATAAATGTGCTCACCAACCCTAACTTCGCAGTTCAACATCATGGAAACGGCAAGCGCAGCTCTAATGGCATAGGCATTTGGAGGCATGGGCTTAGCTCCAGGCTGCCCAGTGCAAATTGGACATACATTAGTGTTTGGAGGAACATTCAAGTAGTCCGTAGGGCAACTGCAGAAAAGCTTCTCCCTACAATTCACTTGAACGTGAACCTCAAATCCAATTAGAGGCTCTAGCTCAGCGAAAGACATTACTGCACTACCTCGCACTTATACTAGAATACCCCATACTTAAAGTTAAATGTGGAAGTGAAATTATGAAGTTCGCAGCACTATACAGCGGCGGAAAGGACTCCACCTACGCCATCTACTACGCATTAAGCCAAGCATGGGAAATCACGCACCTCATAACGCTAATTCCAGAAAGCGAGGAATCGGCAATGTGGCACTATCCAGCCATCAAGTGGACTGAACTTCAAGCAAAAGCCATGGGAATCAGCCAACTGAAAGTAAGGGTGAAATCAAGAAGCGAGCTTCAAGAGCTCCGCGAAGCGCTCGAAAAGCTAAAGGCAAAAGAGGGAATTGAAGGGCTGCTCTCAGGAGTAATAGCTTCGGACTACCAGAAAAGGAGGCTAGACTCGATATGCGAAAAAATAGGATTAAAGTTAATAGCCCCCCTATGGCAGAAAGACCCAATTGCAATTTTAAAAGAAGTAGTGAACTCCAACTTCAAAGTGATAGTCGTGGGAGTAGCAGCATACGGCTTCACAAGGGATTGGCTTGGATCAACGATAAACAGCAAAAGAGTAGAGGAACTCAAGATTTTAAGTGAGAAGTATGGAATCCACCCATGCGGCGAAGGAGGAGAATTCGAAACCTTCGTCTGCGACGCGCCGTTCTTTAAAGAGAAAATCGAAATAGCGGACTACGAAATCAAGTGGCACAGGTACTCTGGAGAGTACATCATCAAGAAAGCAACTGCAACGCCGAAGAAGCCGGCCTAACCAAAAAGCTCCTCAACCACAGACGAAACTTTCTCGTAAACCTCCCGCTCATCAATTCGAGTGAAGCGGCCGCCGTGTAAAATAAGCTCACCATCAACCACGACATCTTCAACATTAAATCCACTTGTAGAATACACTAGATGAGAAATAACGGTGCTAGGCGAATGTATGGGCATCAAGTTAGGCGACCTAGCATTTATCAGAACCAAATCCGCAGGAGCACCCTCAACCACCCTACCCCACGCTCCACTTAGGTTGAGGGCACTAGCACCTCCAATAGTAGC
>QMQW01000055.1 GCA_003650625.1 Thermoproteota archaeon
CGGATTGAGAGTTGATGGTAGAAAGCCTGATGAGCTTAGACCTATAAAGATTGAAGTTGGCGTTTTAGCTAACGCTAATGGATCAGCTTATATTGAGCAGGGAAAGAATAAGTTGCTTGTCGCAGTTTATGGGCCGAGAGAACTTCATCCTAAGCATTTGGCTCTACCGGATAGAGCTCTTCTTCGATGCAGGTATCATATGGCTCCCTTCTCAGTTGAGGAGAGGAAGTCTCCGGCTCCTTCAAGACGAGAGATAGAGCTTTCCAAAGTGATTAGAGAAGCATTGGAGCCAGCAATTTTGCTTGATCGCTTTCCACGAACTGCAATTGACGTTTTCGTTGAAGTGCTTGAAGCTGATGGAGGTACTAGATGCGCAGCCGTTACTGCTGCGTCAGTAGCTTTAGCTGATGCTGGGATTCCCATGAGGGATCTGGTTGTAGCTTGTGCTGCTGGAAAAGTTGATGGGCAGCTAGTTGTTGATCTGTGCGATGCTGAGGATAAGTATGGTGAAGTTGACATGCCAGTAGCATACATGCCGAGTAAAGGAGTGGTTACGCTTCTGCAAATGGATGGGATATTGACTAGAGAGGAGTTTGAGAAGGCATTTAAAATGGCTATTTCGGCTTGTGAGAAGATTTATGATTTTCAAAAAGAGGCTTTGAGGAGGAAGTTTGGAGCAGTTCAGGAGGAGTTTAGCGGTGATAAGTAAAGTGCCAGTTAATTTGAATAGGGCGTACTTGCTTGATTTAGCTTCTAAGGGAGCTAGAATTGATGGTAGGAGCTTAAGTGATTATAGGCCAATTTCAATAGAGTTTGGCATTGCAGGCAAGGCTGATGGGTCTGCAGGAGTTAAAATTGGAAATACTTACGTGATGGTTGGAGTGAAAGCTGAAATTGGAATGCCTTTTCCGGACACTCCTGATGAAGGAGTTTTAATGGTTAATGCGGAGTTTGTTCCACTTGCATCTCCATCCTTTGAGCCTGGACCTCCAGATGAAAATGCCATTGAATTGGCTAGAGTTGTTGATAGGGGAATAAGGAAGAGTGAAGCCTTGGACTTGAAGGAGCTTTGCATAATTCCAGGAAAGAAGGTTTGGATGATTTGGGTTGACATTTACGTGCTTGATTACAATGGCAATTTGATGGATGCATCTGCTCTGGCTGCTCTTGCAGCCTTAATGAACACGAGCATCCCAGTAGCTAAGGTGGAGGGGGATGAGGTAATTATAACTGAGGAGAGAAAGCCATTACAATTGAGGGATTATCCGATCGCGGTCACTATTGGGAAGATTGGCGATTCTCTCATAGTGGACCCGTCGCTTGAGGAGGAAAGCGTCTTGGACTGCAGGTTAACTATCTTTACAACTAGGGATGGAAATACGTGTGCTTTGCAGAAGAGCTTTTCTGGAGTTTTTACTCCAGAGGAGATTTTAAAGGCCGTTGACTTAGCTATAGGGAAGGGTAAGGAGTTGAGGAGTAAACTTCTTGAGGCTTATGAGCAGTTTAAAGGCTCGTCTTAGGGGTGATTGGTGTGGGTAGGACAAGGAAAGTTGGTATTGCAGGGAGATATGGGGCTAGGTATGGATCAACGATCAGGTTGAGGGTTAAGAAAATTGAGGAAGCTAGGCGTGCCCCTCATAGGTGTCCTAGGTGTAGAACTAGGGGGAAGCTTAAGCGCATCAGTGTTGGAATATGGACTTGCAGGAAATGCAAATATACGTTTGCTGGGGGAGCATACGTTCCATTAACTGGCAAAGTTAGTCGCTAGTGTCAGTAATGCCGTACAAATATCTCATAACGACTTCAAGGCGACCAACTAGAAGGACGAGAAGTTTTTGTAAGGATTTGCAGCAAGCTCTTCCCAGAGCGATTAAGATTAATAGGGGCAAGATGAGCTTAAGTGACGTTGCGCTTAAGGCTATTGAGCTTGGTGCCAATAGAGTCATCTTAATATCTGTTTATAAAGGGAATCCTGGTAGAATTAGGTTTTTCTCAGTGTCGAGTAGAAGCTTTTATGAGCTTCCTCCAACTATCAACATTGCTGGCGTGAAGCTTCTTAGAGAGTTTCCGCGGGCAAAGTCTATGAATCCATCTAGCCTTTTCATACTGCCTCAAGCAGGATCCAGTAGCGAAGTTGTCCTTTTTGCTGAGGCTCTAAGTGCTGCTCTTAATGCTGAAGTCGTTTCAAGTGAGCTTCTCAATAATCTTACCTCTAATTCAGCTATTTTGAGGCTTGTTCCAAAGAGTAATGGTTTTTGCAGAATTCTTTTCACGGATAAGTTTGGGGTTCCCATTGGTCCATTAATAAATGTTAAGAGCGCTTGGCTAACGCTTAAAAAGCCGTTTAGTCCTTGGAGTGGGGAAATTGTGGAGGGCTGAAGCTAAATTTAAGCTTGACGTGGGGTCTGAGGACTTAGCTGAAGTTATTTTTAGAGCTTTGGAGCCAGAAGTTGAAAGTCAGCCCTCGCCGAGAGTTACCGTCCGCCTGGACTTGGATGGGCGCTTTATTCTTGTTGAGTTGAAGGCCGATTCTACGGCAGCTTTGAGAGCAGCGGTAAACTCCTACTTGAGGTGGATTTCAGCTGTCTCAAGAAGCCTGCGGGAAGTTTCAAGCTTACGCTTATAAAGGCGACAAACATTTTAACTTCAGATGTTAAAGCTAAGGCAGTGAGGTGCATGATTTGACGCAGAGAATACCGCCTGAAATTGAAAGTAAGCTGATTAGACTTCAAGAGCTACAAGAGCAGCTTAGAATGCTGATTCTAAGGAGGCAGCAGCTTGAAAGTCAGTTGATGGAGGTTGAGCATGCTTTAGAGCAAGTCGAGAAGCTTGATCAAGATGCTGAAATTTACAAGACTGCTGGTTACATAATGTTCAGAACAACGAAGAAGCAGGTTGTAGATGAGCTCACGGACAAGAAAGAAACGTTGGAGCTCAGAATAAAGACAGTTCAAAAGCAGGAGAGCCTAATTAGAAAGCAGTTTGAGGATCTGAGGAAGGATATTAGTAAGACCTTGTCGACGGCTGGGCTTAGCGGGACTAAGGAGTGAATTCACTGATGGAGATAGAGCGCATCGGCTTGCCCCAGTTAACAGAAGATCAAATAATAGCTGTCTGCAAAGCAGCTGAACTTGCTGCTAGAAGAATAATTTTTTCGAGGATTCCTAAAAGGGCAATTTTAGATTTGAACATAACTGTTGAGGCGTCCTTTGAAGAAGTTCTCACATTTAACGTCGATGTTGATGTTACGTTATCGCCATTATGCAAGGTTGACGTCGATGACATTGTTAGAGTAGCAGTTGACGAAGCATTCAAAGTCGTTGATAAGATGCTGAGGGAGTTTTCCAGCAATGCTAGGTGCAAAGCTTAGAGACTGTATTCTTGAAATTCGACCTGAGAGCTGCATTATTCTTTGTCACCATAATGCGGATCCAGATTCCATTGGAAGCGCATATGCCCTTTCAATTCTGCTCTCCAAAATACTTCCCGAATCAGATTTCAGCATAGTGGCTCCGGAGAGCATCAGCTTGCCCTCGAGGAGGCTGATTGAATTGCTGCCTAAACTAGAAATTTACAGTGACTTCGATTCAAGTGATTTGCTAATTATGGTGGACACTTGCTCATTTGCTCAGTTGGGCGCGCTGTCCAGTAAGGTTCAA
>QMQW01000056.1 GCA_003650625.1 Thermoproteota archaeon
ATAACCTTCTCTGTGGGGTAGTGCTTCCTTATCTCCGCAACAATCTCTTCAGGTCTTATGTACCAGCTCATAACTCACTCTCCCTTCTCCTTCTTCTCTCACGTTCCTCTTCAAGTGGTCTGAGCCTCTCTTCCATTATCGATACTACATCACGTACATACTCCATGCTCTTCTCTATAGAATCCAGTTTCGCTAACTTCTCTTCAAGCCTCCCTATGGCACCCGCTAATGACTTAACGGAATCAGCGAAAGTTGATAGATCCCCCTCAATCTTGGACACGGCATCCCTAAGCTCTCCAACAGCCTTATCCAGTCTGTCAATCCTTGAGGAAACAGCCTTAACCTCACTAGAAACCCTAGTTCTGACCTCATCGATTACCGGTTTTAGGTCTACTTCCTTAGGTGCCATCTTAGATAGCTCCTTACTGACCTCATCGATTATTGCTTCCGGCAACCTCCCCACCCTATCCGCTAAGCCACCGATCTCCGACCTCAGACCGTCGATTGTCCCCGCAATAGTGCTTAAGCCCTCCAGCAACTCCTTAGGTGTTGAGACTTTAGCGACGAACTCATCGAGCTTCACACCTAGAACCGACCTGATTACCGTCTCAATGTAGTGTGTACGCATGACGGCTACGTCCATCTCAAGCCTAGTAACCCTCGCCTTAAGTTCATTAACTTCCTTAGCGAGGGGTGCTAACTTCCTATTAACGGCTTCAGCCACCCTCTCCGCTATCACCCTCTCATCTATGGTTACCCTACCCATACTCATTCCCTAGTCACCCTCGCAGGAATTAATGAGGAAGCCCTCTTCAGAGCTACCTCAACCATTATCGGACCCTGCGGGAACTCGAATATCCTGCCGGTAAGCCTTATCGGCTCCTGCTTGGGTCTGGTAGTCATGCCTAGCACCAGCCCCGCCACGAATGCTCCGGCTCCTGTAGCACCTGCTACAACAGCTATGTGTAGCCCCATACCCGCTACGAAGCCCCCGACGACGAAAGTACCCACCACCACCCCCAAGAGAACCCCAGCTAGGAATGCCGGAATCATGTTTAACACCCATGAAAAGTTTAACAGATACATTAATATATGTTACAGGTAAATAACTAGTTGGTGGACACATGAAGTTCATAAAGAGGAGGAAGGACATCTCGGATGATGGGTGGATCCCTGATGGGGAGGAGCCAAGCCATAGCATGTGGTCACTCAAGAAGATTAGGGAGTTACTGAAGAGGAAGGGGTTGTGCTGATGGTTCAGGTCATTTATGAAATTACTTGGGCTTGCCCCTGTAAGTGCCCCTTCTGCACCGTGCCCAAGAGTTCATTTAATTATGTAGTACCTACTACTGAGTATGAGAAGGTGCTCAGGCTCTTTAAGAGGTACTTCCGTTGCGACCTAGCCGTAGTGATTAGCGGTGGGGAACCCTCGATAGTGCCGAACCTTAGGGATTACGTAGACATAGCTAGGGGGCTGGGTTATGAGGTGACCATAGTCACTAACGGCTATAACGCAGGTAATGTGCTGAGGGCTGAGCCCGACCTTATTGAGGTCAGCATCGATTACTTCGGTGAGAGCCATGATAAGGTTAGGGGCGTTGAGGGTCTCTTCTCAAGGGCTATGGGGCTCGTCTTCCGGGCATCCATGAGGGGGATACCCGTAGTTGTACGCTCCACAGCCATGAGGGGCAACATCGATGACCTACTTAAGATGAGGGAGTACATGGACGGCAACGGTCTTAGGGACGTACCGATACTCGTAATGCCCGTCAGGGGCTCACCTGAACTCAAGCCCAGTAAGCAACAGCTCCTAGAGCTAGTGAGGCGTGACGGAATATACATAAGCAATAACTGCCCAGCCGGGATCTCATCCTTCGTGGTAACACCCGAACGTGAAGTCCTAGCATGCATATTCTACAGGAAGAAGCTAGGAAGGCTACGTAGGATAACAAAGAGAGAACTAGACAAGGTCGTAGTCGAAGGAGCAAAAATACCACGATACCCATGCGAAAATCCAACATAACGTAGGTAATTCGGAGGTACACCGTTCATCCAAACCGTATCTTCATTTATAAATTTGTATCGAACTATATCAGATACGGTTTGGTTCATCACGGCTCTTTATCCCCTGCTCCCCGCCTACGGGAGCTACGCTCCCCTCGACGAAGAGGAGGTTCATCAAGAGTCCCCCTCACCTAGATCATCGAGTTCATCCCTACATCAAGTATAATAATTACAGAAATACTTATAAAAATTGCCATATAATGTTACAGAAAGCTATAATCTAAGGTTTCTGCCCCTCCAAGTAACGGTATATCCCTCTAAAAACGGTAAACCCTTTTCAGAAACGGTGCACCTCCACATCCCCCGATACTCCGACTCTAATTATTAGCTCTCCCAGATTCTCGGAAGTCTAGGGGTGTACCGCCCTCTAAACGTTGCACCGATTAAAAGAGGGGTGTACCGCTTCTATTTTTTATAGACCGCAACATCTTTTATGTTTACTGCTAGATGTTTATTTGGGGACGGTATCTTGGGTCGTAGAAAAGGAAGTAAAGGGGAGAATAGAGGCTCTAAGAGTTCTAAGAATAAGATTGTAGGTGGTTTTCCTGACTATCCTGAGGATGCCATTATTGCTGTTAAGTATTTAATTAAGAAGGGCATTACGAGGACTAACGAGATCGCTAAGAGGCTGAACCTTAGTCCTTTTACAGTGAGGAATATCAAGCAGATACTGATGAGGAGGGAAAAAGCAAAAAGGATTATCGAACTATTAAAAGGTGGTGAGTGAGTTTTGGACCCTACTACTCTGGTTCTTCAGGCTACAGGTGGTTTTGTTGTTGGCGGTCTCATAGGGTACGCTTTGAGGAAGGCTGCTAAGTGGGTCTTGGTGGCTGTCGGCTTCATGCTCCTCCCCGTATTCGGGTTGTGGTATCTGGGATTGCTTAGCGTTAATTGGGAGGGCATTAACGAGTTCGTGGGTAGGCTTGTTGAGTGGTTGGGGATCAACCTATCCAGTACTGTGACGGCAATAACTACATCGGGGGTGTTCGGCATATCGACCGTTGTCGGGTTCTTGATGGGTCTTGCGGGTCTTAGGCATACAGCCCTCTTTATCCCTAGGAGGAGGTTTGTTAGGAGGAGGGTGGGAGAGTGAGTGATGTGAGGGTCATCGGTGGGAGGGTATACCTGATACCGCCTAAGGGCATACTGGCTAGGTTAGCCGATGTCGTGGAGGCTAAGTTTAATGGTGGGGAGTTCAGGTTTATTGATGACTCATTCGAGATACCCTCAACCACCTTCCCCTTCCAGTTTGAGTTAGTCGTTGACGATATGTGCGAGATATGCCCCACAGCGATCGAGGTCATGGGGGAACTGGCAGCCAGACACAGTAACGTGAAAGTGAAGGTATTCAACATAACATACGTTAAGCCGCCATTCGAGGTTAGTGCCACCCCGACATTCAGGATCAACAATAAGGTGAAGTTCACGGGGATACCGCTAAGCCCTGACGGCATCAGGAAGTACCTATCTGAGTTCATGAAGGAGGCATACGTAGTATCGCACCCCAAGACATCATGGCTCAT
>QMQW01000057.1 GCA_003650625.1 Thermoproteota archaeon
GCCCCTGTAAGCAACATCACCTTCAGCCACATAACCACGGCTATCTACGTTGGAGTAACCTTAGCTTTAGCTCAGGCTGTGGGACAAATTATTAATCAAGCAGTTGACGCCGATTTGGATAAGATTGTTAAGCCTTACCGACCTATACCTCAGGGTCTTATTACTAAGGATGAGGCTATGGGGTTGGCATGGATTTTAACAATAATTGTTGTTGGAAGGGCATTTACAATATCGTTGGCCTTCGGAATACTGGTTTTGGCTATGCTGTTTTTCGCAGTGTTCTATTCTCTGCCGCCTCTGAGTCCGAGAAGGGTTCACGCGTTGGCAAACAATATGTGGCTTGCTGTTAGCAGGGGTTTCTTGCCTATGTTTGCCGTTTACACTATTTACGGTGGCTTCCTTGAGGCACTTAAGCTGTCCGTTATCCCGTTCCTATGGGTTCTAGCGTACAACTGCACAAAGGACATTCCAGATGTTGAGGGGGACATAAGGTTCGGGATAAAAACTATTCCGTCGCAGTTCGGAACATTAGGGGTTATAATGAACATGGTTGTTGTCTCGGTGTTCCTGTACACCTATATTGTGCTGTCGGGTCTTCTACAGTTCCTTATTCTAGCACCTGTAACATCAATGATACTGCTTACTGTTAAGAGGAAGGCAAAGGTTCTTGAGAACACTGTTGCTTGGATACTGTTCTATACTGGATTAGGGCTAATATACGTCATAGTATTCCTATTCTAAAAAATGTTTTTAAGAAACAAGGGTACAGATATTTAGTTGGGTGTGTGAAAGTGTTCAGACTACTTGGTAAAAGAATAGAAACGGTAAACATCGAAGGCGTCCATGTAAGAATATATCCGACAGAGATAAGGTTTCCGGCGTGGGCAGGGCCTTCGACACTTAGGCTGTCGCTCAGTAGGCTGAGGATTTCTGAGCCCATCGTTTCAAGGATTTCCGAGAAGTTCACTGTTAAGGGGCTTTCAAGGAGCTACTACAGACCTGACATCAAGGAGACTCTTGATCCAAGAGAGATTTTCGAGAAAATAGTTGAGGAAGCGCCGAGCGACAGTAGGGAAGTTGTTCCGTGGATGCATATTTCAGCTGCTGAAAACATTGTAATGCACGCTAGGATAGCGGAGTACAATAGGCTTGGCTCGCAGGTTGTCGGTAGTTCGTCTGACGCATACATTCCCGGCGTTGTCGTTGAGGACGCTAGGTTCAGAAGCGAGCCGGGAAGATATGTTGCATCAAGAGGATACGCTATTGCATACACTCCGAGAGGCAACTTCAACGTTCCAAATCTGCGCAAGGGGCTCGGAGTTTTCAGGGACTACATTAGCTGGGGGTCTATAAGCTGGACAGGGTCTGTTCAGTACTGTGGTAACCTGCTTAAGTGGAAGTCTCTTGCTGAAACACCTATTAGACAGGCAGTAGGTTTCTACATGGACTACCGTGGAAACTCGGCACCCAACTTCTTCGTGCAGATACCGACAAGACCGGCGCTAACCGTTACGGTCAGGCAGAGGTTCTCAAGCAGCGACAGACAAACCTTAACGGTGAGATTTAGGGATCCAACCAACTACTCGAACGTTGTCGGTACGAGGCAGGTTGACATAGCGGAGGGTGAATCACAGGTAACCTATACTGTTTCGGCGTTCCCGTATGTCCCGCCGCTAGTTGTTGAGATACAGCCTCAGGACGGAATTCAGACATCGCTTCAAGAATACGTGGTTGCATAAACATAACTAACAACATATGCGGGATGGCTGTTGTCAGCGGAGCTTAGAAGGGAGAAGCTTAAGGAGCTTGGGGCAACAAACCCTGAGGGTACATCAGGTATAATACCTGTTAATCCGCCGGCTACCTATGAACCTGAAGTTCTAGAGTATAGGGCTGTAGATACTACGCCGCTAAGAGTTAAGATGCGTATGAAATATATTGACCCATTGATAAGGCGGGCCATGATTGCTGCTGAGAAAGGGCTGATAAGGACACAGTGGATATTGAGAAAAACATGTACAATGTATAAAGACCCTGTGATAAACTTCGAGCTAATACCGATTAAGGTTAAGAACATTACATGCCATGTTTTCAGCCTTAAGCTGAGCGGCGATGTCGTACTGAGATTCACCAATAAGTCTAAGGAGGGAGAGGAGGGAACAACAGTAACTTGGAGATGGAGGGCATGTCCAACAGACCCCGATGCATATAGCTGGCATGTTGTTGAGGGAAGCGCAGACCTTGCACCGTCATGGAGCCACAGTTTTGTCGAGGACAGTACAAGTACTGTTCTTGGCAGAATTAGCAAGGCACTTGACAAGGTTTACAGGGGTAGCTCTGTTGAAGTAACCGGATACTGGGAAACGGGGAGCCTAGGAGACCTGCTATGGAATATCGTGTCAATTCTAATATCGGGCAAGATTACTACAAGGAACGGTTTCGACGTTACACTAAAGTATTATTGGCTTGGAAAGACACAGACAATAAGCAGACATATAGATGCGAAGGTTGTGTTGCCTGTTGAAGGAAACATAAGGTGGAGTTGGGACTAATATTAGGTGGTTGGGAGAATGCTGCCTGAGCTAATGTACAGTTGCTTGGAGCGTGGAACACTACCAACCGTTAGCACTTCGAAGAGTTTTACCGAGCTTACAGTAGGTAAAGCATATGACAGGATAAACAGGTTGGCGATAGCAAGCAATATGGTAAATGACATTAGGCCTCTTGCCCCCGCAAAACCGGTCACAATAGTTAATGCAGAACTAACAGGGTATAGGGTGTTCTACAACAACGCCTACCTATGTATGCCCGACGACGAACTTGCGTTCACAGTATACTATAAGAACCAGACTTCTAGGCCTGCGGTTGCAAAAATTGAGCAGGAGTTTGCAGGTAAAAAGGTAATTTATAATGTTTTGTTCATGCCTAATGCGCCTTACCAGATAGCGCTTAAAACAAAGGTGTCCGAGCCTAAGAAGTATGTTGCATCCGCAACTGTAAAGACCGCGTTATGGGTTGTTTTCGGTACAGACAGCGTATCCTACACTTACCCTATTGGGTTGTTCGATGACAGGCCAAAGCCTGTTTCAGAATATCCGGTTAGCGGTGCCTCCAATGTGGCTCTAGACATAGCGTACAACTTCAGGGTTGAAAACAAAATATATCCGACACCTCTGCCGTCAGGGCTCCACATAAGGGACATGTATGTTCAGTTCGTAAGCGGATTCGTCAAGTACAGCGGTAAGCTGTTTAAAGACCCTAGAACAAACAACATCATAAGGGTTGGAGCTAGAATAGTTAACAACACCGGTGCAACAATAGTTGTTAGGCACTGGGGGTTACCCCTGAGCGTGCTGTACGAAGATAACAGGCATGTAAGTCAGGTAAACGTTTCCGTAAGCTTCCCTGACAGGGAAATCTATAATGGGCAGTCATATAGCTACTACTTGGACGTGACAATTCCTTCATGGGCTTACGGTAAAGTTGCAATAGCCCATGCACTCAAGGTTTACAAGGGAGGAATGTTTATCTATGGTGGAGGTCCGCTGTGGCAA
>QMQW01000058.1 GCA_003650625.1 Thermoproteota archaeon
AAGAAGGGGGAGCGCAAGCCTCTCAGCGACTTGTTTAAGGGGAAGTAGCTGAAAAGCATATTTTACCTTTACAACTAGTTATGTGCAGTTATGCGTAGGCCTTGGAGCTTATTCTGGTTCAGGGGAATCCTCCTCATACTTGAGGACTTCTCATTCTCACTTGACCCCATGTCCCGGTCTGCTGAGGGCGACTTCATTCTGATAAGTCATGCGCATGGAGATCACATTGCCGGCTTTAGGTCGAGAAAGCCTAAAATTGCCTCCTACTTGACCATTAGGCTTTATGAGGCTCAGAGCGGTAGGAAGCTGGCCAACGTTTTTCCTGCGTTTCTTGATTCTCAGCGCTTCTCTATCGGCAATTTGGATGTTGAAGTTTATGATTCAGGCCATATTTTGGGGTCTTCTCAATTTCTCTTCAAGCATAGGTCTTCGACGATGGTTTATACTGGTGACTTGAATTTGGAGGAGACTCTAATAACTAAGCCTGCTAAGCCTTTGGAGTGTGAGGAGCTAATCATAGATGCAACCTATGGGCATCCGAAAATGGCTTTTCCAGATAGGCATGAGGTTTATATGGAAATTGCTGACTTCGTCGAGTCTTCGTTAAAGTCCGGTTCGGCTCCAGCTTTCCTCGCATACCCCATTGGTAAGGCGCAGGAGCTCATTGCATTGATGAATAGCTGGCTTGATGTTGAAGTTCTAGTTGACGATCAAATTGAGAGGGTAAATAGGGTTTACAGGGAATTCGGCTTCAATTTCAACTGTATTGGCATGTCGTCTGGGGAGGGGCTTGAAGCTCTTAAAAGCCATGCGCTTCCAGCAGTCGTTTCAAGTAAGGCTACACTTAGAATTGCGGAGAAGTATGACATGCTTAAAGCTATATCGACTGGCTGGGCGCTCCTATATCCATTCAAGAACTTTGATGCAACTTTCCCGCTTAGCAGCCATGCGGACTTCCCTCAGCTCGTTAGTTACATTGAGGAGTCCAAGCCTAGGGCTGTATATGCGGTTGGGTATTTTGCTAAGCCATTTGCGGATTGGGTTAGGAGAAAATTGGGCGTTGAAGCGAAGTTTTTGGGGGATTAGCCTCAGCCGGGTAAGTTTTCTTCACCTCTCCGCGCCGGAAGTACTCTTCATCGGTCAATTAACTTAGGTGATTTGAAGCTAATTTAACTTACTTTCACTTTAACTTAATGACGTGGGTGGAGCATGATAGGCAGGGGTCGTAGCACCTTAAAACTGCTTCGCACTTCTCCTTGATGCTGTTTAGGCTGCAGTTTATGAACTTTTCAGCTACTTGCTTGACGGCCTCCTCTATATCTGGGATGTTTTGTACGGTTGGAGTTATTATGTCGGCCTCCGCCAATTTTCCGCTTTCAATCCTATATTCATGGTATAGTAGCCCTCTTGGAGCTTCAACGATTGCGCTTCCCATTCCTGATTTTTCGCTTGGTTTTTCAGCTGGTTTTATGGGTGGCAGCTTCTCCATGGTTTCGGATGCTTTTTCGAGGCAGTTTACGACTTCAATGAGCTGCGCTGCTGGTATTAAGTATGGATTTGTAGTTGGGATTTTCAATTCCAGCTGGTCTGCGATTTCCCTTGCATTTTCGCTTAGTTGGCTGTAGTGCGTGTTTAGTCTTGCAAGCGCTCCGACCATGTAGTTTTTGCCTTTGAATAGTGCTTTCTTGCTTGTTGAGTAGTCAACTTCTATTTCTCGGACATTCTCCTTGAATTTAGGTGCTGGAATTTCTTCTCCGCCTATTACTGCGCTTTCTCCAATGTAGAATGGGTAGTTGTAGCCGCTGAGCGCTCCATAATCGCCTTTCCTTTCGAGCTGCTCTTTTGGGAGTAGTAGTGCAATTACTTCTTCTGCTAGTTGCTTTGCTTTTGATGCTTCCCTTTCAAGTTCCCTTGAAATTTCAATTAGAGTTTTTCTTTCAATTTTAGATGTAAATCCGCCTGGAACTACGTTTACTGGGTGAATTGAGCTGCCGCATATTCTCGCTAGGGTGCGGCAGATCGCATTTTTGATTTCGAATGCCTCCTTAAATTGCCTTGGAAGCTTGGATGCAGCTTCAATGAAGGTTTTTACCTTGATGAAGTCCGGCAGGGATAATGCGAATACGTGTAGTAGGTGGCTGTCTGCAGTGCTTAGCATCATTATTGCTTCTCTTAGAGCTGAAGCTTCCTCTGGAACTTCCATGTTTAGTGCGTTTTCAATTGCTTTGGCTGAGCACATTGCGTGGGAGTAGCCGCATAGGCCGCAGATTCTGCTGCAAATGTATGGCGCTTCCTTGGCTGGCTTGTTTACCATGAATGCTTCGAATAGCCTTGAGGGCTCAAGTACCCTGAACTCCACCTTCTCGATGCCTTCTTCGCTTATCTTTACAACTAATTCTCCATGACCCTCTATTCTTAGGATCTCCTTACCTTTCAATTGCCTTATCAAGCCTTTTAGCCTCCTTAATCATGAAGATTGAAAGTTTGCCTTCGATTTCGGAGGGTTTAATTCCCTTCTCTATGGCTGTGCGTATGAGTTCTTCAATTTCGCTGTCTTCAAATAATCCCCTGCAGCCTCGACATGGAGCTCCAAGTGCTGGGCACTTAGCATTACATCCACCTTTAGTTATTGGTCCAAGGCACATTATCCCTTTATCGAGGAGGCAGGGGGTCTCTCTCAATTTGCACTCGAAGCACACGGATTTCTCGCTTAACTTGAAGGCTGCTCCAGATATTAGTTCTATTAGCAGTTTTTCCAGTTCTTCAACTTCAGGGGGGCATCCTGGAATTTCGTAGTCGACTTCGACTACTTCGCTTAGGGGCTTAACTTTGTTTATTTTTACCGCTTTAGGAATTTTCCTGTAGGTTTTGCTGAGAGCTTCATCTACATTTAATTCATTAATTGCCGTTTGAACGCCTCCCAGCACTGCGCACGTGCCCACTGCGATTAGAGTCCTTGCTTTTCTTCGAATATCCATGATTCTCTTTTCGTCGTTGCGATTTGTTATGGAGCCATCTACTAGGGCTATGTCGCATGCTCTTGACTCCCTTACTCCTATTAGCCTGAAGTGCTTGAAGTCGATGTATTGTAGTATGTCAGGTCTTTTGAAAATCAAGTTTATTAGTTGGGTTGCGCATCCCTCGCAGCCAGCTAAGCTGTAGAAGTTAATTTTCACTTTGCCCTTCAACTTTCAACCTCCTTGAATGGTATTTCATCGAGCCTGAAGACTGGGCCATCAATGCAGACGTACTTTCCATTTGAGAGCATGCAGTGCCCGCACTTGCCGACTCCGCACTTCATTTGCCTTTCCAAGCTGACATATATTTGATGTTTTTTAAATCCAAGTTTCATTAGCTTTAGAGCTGTGAATTTCATCATGATTGGCGGGCCGCACACAATTGCTATTGCGTTTTTTACTGGTATTTTCACGATGTCTATTAGGTCGGTTACCACCCCTACGCTGCCTCCCCATGCTTCATCTGCGAAATCAACCGTCAAGTGAATTTCGATGCTTTTATCCCACTCGCCATACTCTCTTCGGAATAGCAGGTC
>QMQW01000059.1 GCA_003650625.1 Thermoproteota archaeon
GAGTATTGAGGGAGCTTGGAGAGCTAAGTTATGGCTAATAGTGAGGAGAATAAAGAGACTGAGCGCATCGTTTTTGAGCGAATAGAGAGGAGGAGGCTTAAGCGGATTAAAGATAAGGATCTCTATGAGACTGTTGAGGAGGTTTTCGACAGGTCCACCCTGATGGGCTTGTATGAGCTCATCAATAGGGGCTTCATAGACGTCATGTATGGGGTTGTCAATGCAGGTAAGGAGGCTAGGGTTTACTGGGCTAAAAATGCTGATGGCGAGGACGTTGCAGTTAAGATCTACTTGACTTCAACTGCCGAGTTTAGGAGGAGTATGTCGCTCTACATTGAGGGTGACCCCAGGTTCGTGGGAGTTAGGAGAGATACTCGCTCCTTAATCTATGCCTGGGCTAGGAAGGAGTTTAGGAACTTGAAGAGAGCTTATGAGGCTGGAGTTAGGGTTCCCAAGCCCTATGCGGTTAATAAGAATATTTTGGTTATGGAGTTTATTGGTGAGAATGGGGCTCCAGCCCCCCTCCTGAAGGACTACCTGCCTGCTGATTTGAAGTCCTTCTTCAGTGAGGTTTTCGAGTTCGTTAGGCTCCTCTACGTTAAGGCGAAGCTCGTTCACGCCGACTTGAGCGAGTACAACATAATGGTGTGGAATGATAGGCCCGTGTTCATTGATATTGGGCAGGGAGTGCTGCTCGACCACCCCATGGCGGAGGAGTTTTTAGTTAGGGATCTGGAAAACTTATTGAATTTCTTCATTAAAGTTGGTTTGGATGTTCCAAGCTTGGAGGAGGCTTTGCGTTGGGTGAAGGGGGAGCCCCAATAGTTAGGGATTACGTTAACGTGCCTTTGGATAGGATTGGCGTTATTATTGGTAATGGCGGAGCTGTTAGGAGGGAAGTTGAGGATAAAACTGGAATTGAGGTTTATGTTGATACTTCCTCGGGCTCGGTCATGCTTGAGCTCGACCCCTCCAAGGCTACGTATGAGGACCTCTTGAAGGCGAAAAACGTGATTTTAGCTATTGCTCATGGCTTCAGCCCTGAGAGGGCGTTTAGGCTTCTGGATGAGGATCAGATATTGGATATCATTGATTTAACTCAGTTCGTCGGCAGCTCGAAAAATGCTCTAACCAGAATTAAGGGTAGAATTATTGGTGAGAAGGGGAAGACTAGGAAGATAATTGAGGAGCACACTGGCACGTACATTTCCGTTTATGGGAGCACCGTTGCCATCGTGGGGGACTATGATGGGGTGAGGATTGCAAGACGTGCCGTTGAGATGCTTGCTAGTGGAGCGCAGCATAGGACTGTTTACAGCTATCTTCACAGGGAGAGGAGGAGGTTGAAGCGGAAGGAGTTTCTTCTCTGGAGGAAGTACTGAGCGTGAAGTTAAATAGCTTTATCATCTTATATGTGAGCGGTGTTAAGTTTGACTCAAGAAGTGTATAAAGCAATTAGTCCAGCGGATTTTTTTACAGGAATAGGGACATAGCGGGCTTCGACAATCCAGTTAGAGCTACATACACCATTGTTCGAGAGCTAGTTGAGAATGCATTGGACGCCTGTGAAACTCATGGAATTCTGCCCGACATTTACGTGAGGTTGATGTCGGAGGGCAGGGGCAACGTCTACCGAATTAGAGTTGAGGATAATGGCTGCGGAGTTCCAAAGGAGTACATTGCATCTGCCTTTGGAAGGGTTCTCTTCGGGTCGAAGTACATTTTGAGGCAGACTAGAGGGACTTTCGGGTTAGGAGGCAAGATGGCCATACTTTATGGGCAGATCACAACTCACAGTCCAGTTAGGATTTTGACGAGCACCGGCGGGCCAACCAAGTACTTCTGCGAGCTCATGATAGACATTCAGCATAATAAGCCCATACTTCGTAGAGGCGGAATCAAGGCTTTGCCTAATCCCACCTACTGGCATGGAACCGTGATTGAATTTACGTTTGAGGGCGACTACTCTAGGGCTAAGCCAAGAATTTTGGAGTACTTTAGGCAGACCGCCATAATATTGCCATACGCTAACATAAGCTTCATAGATCCCGACGGCATTCTTTACAAGTTTCAGAGGGTTACGACTGAGATGCCTAAGCCTCCTCAGGAGGTTCGCCCTCACCCTCATGGAGTTGACGTTGAGCTTTTGAAGCGGCTGATCAGGCGGACTCGCGCTAAGAATCTCGTTGAATTCATTGCGAATAGCTTTCACAGGGTTGGAAGGAGAACTGCAATCAAGTTCTTGAAGTTTGCGAAAATTAATCCGGATAGGGATCCTAGAAGCTTGAAGTCGGATGAGATTGTCCGCATCGTTAGTGCCATGCGTAAGTTCAACGACTTTCTGCCGCCAGATGCTTCTTGCCTATCTCCGATTGGGCCTAAGCTTCTAGAGAAGGGTATAATGAAGGAGCTTAACCCAGAATTCGTTGTCGCGGTTCAGCGGAAGCCTTCAGCTTACGCTGGCCACCCATTCATTGTTGAGGCTGCGATAGCTTATGGCGCCAGCATATCTCCTCCAAAGCCTGGCGAGATAAACTTGTACAGGTATGCTAATAAGATACCGTTGCTCTACGATGCGCACAGCGACGTTGCGATGAAGGTCATCAAGTCGATTAAGTGGGCTAGGTATAAGATAGACTTGAGCATGCCGATAGCCTTCTTCGTCCACATAGTGTCGACTAAGGTGCCCTACAAGACTGTTGGAAAGGAGTTTATTGCTGATAGGCCTGAAATAGCCTATGAAATTGAGTGGGCTTTGAAGGCCTGCGCCAGGAAGCTTAGGGCTTACTTGGCTAGGAAGGAGAGGAAGGCTGCGATTAGGAGGAAGATTAACATTTTAGAGCGCTATCTACCTAAGATTGCTGAATTTGCAGCTGAGCTTGCAGGTAGGCCTCAGCCTCCAGATGTTTCTCGGCTGCTTAGGGGGTGGCGTAGGCGTGAGTAGCAGGGCCATGGAGCATAAGAGGCACATCTTAGCTAGGCTGAGGGAGTTTGGCGTTAGCATTTACGAGCAGCTTGAGAGAGGAGAGTTTCCTAGGGTTAGAATTCGAAGTAGGACTACGAGCAACATAATTTACGACCCTAGATTGCGGCAGTTCGTTCTCGGCGACCAAGTTATCACTAGGAGTGCAGCCAACATCCGGCAAATCAAGTCTTTGACTCAGCTGATTTGGGTTGCATTTTTCGCCTACAAGTCGATGTTGGCTAATCAGCCAACAACCCTTAGGGACTTGTACTACAATTCTGAGGCTTTCGGAATAAATTTCAAGAGCCAGCAGGAGTCCAATGAGATCGTCGCTGACCTGGAAACCATTTTGGGCGTTCCTAGGGAGGACTTCATGATCTTTCCCGAGGAGAGGAGCGCCGTTTTCGGGGACTTGACCATCGAGTACACTACTCCCGACCCGGACTACTATGGGAAGCGGGTTAACTTGGCTTCCCACCCTGACGGCATGATGATCGGGCCTTCGCTTCTTTCTGCAGAGTTTGTTGAGTGCAATGCTGACAAGGTTATTGCAATTGAGACTGGCGGC
>QMQW01000060.1 GCA_003650625.1 Thermoproteota archaeon
GGATAGGTGAATGAGCAACAAATTCCCTTTAGGAATATATCCGAAGCCGTTCAGGGGATTATGCCAATATATTTTACGTATGTAAAGTCATGGGCCGTTTTATTAATGACCTGCAGATTTACCCCCGGTGTTAACTAATGAGGTTAAGCCTAGCTATGATATTAGCATCGTTATTAATGTTAAGCATCGCATACGTCCAAGTAGCTCATGCTCCCGATGTACAGGTGCCATACTTCATTAAGTATACATACACGATCACCGAAGATCAGGTATTGGATCTTGTCCTCAATGCAAGCGATCACTTCGAGTATAAACCCCCGTCTCCTCCTGAGGGCATGGAGGGAAGCACGTACACGGACTTCAAGCTTAACTACGTGGAGGTGTTCATTCCAAAAGCTGTTGCTAGCGTGCTCAAGGTCACGGGAGAGGATTATAAGGTTAGGATCTCTGAAGATTACGTAAGCTACCGGTTTTACTCTACCACCCCCGTTCGCATAGAGAACACCGGTGATTCAGCTCTAGTGATCTCTCTCCCCGTCAAAGTTACTTACGTTCATGAGGAATGGGTGCATGTGAAAAGCACGAGCGCTGAGATCAATGTACTTCCTCCTCCTATACCGTTTACTAGCGGGAACGTCAGCATATCCCTTGAGATTCCCCCATATACACCCTTAGCGTTCTCCTCGTTGATAACTCCAGACGATATAGACATAATATCCTTAAAGGCCCAAGAGGAGTTCGACCCAGAAGCGATAAGCGTATCGCCGAGGTTCGTAAGCCTTAGTCTTAGGCAATTACCTTATGGAAAGTACATCGTAGGCTTAGAGCCCGCTAAGCCGCTTCCGGCGTGTCGCCTGTATAAGAGCATGGAAATACTCAACCTAACGATACCCGCCATGTCCTCTAGGCTGATAGCTATACCAGCTCCTCCTAATGGTTGGGAGTTTAGTCACATAGAGGCAGTCGTAGCCACTATAAGCGTAATGAAGCCCAGCATAAAAGGTGAGATCTCGGTGGAAGCCCCCATAGTTGACTTAGCTTATGGCATTTCAGGCACCATTCCGGTGAAGTTCATTAAGGCCAAGTACGCCCTTAAGGCCTATACCGTTTACAGCAATAGGTTTACCATAGTAAATAAGCTGAATATACCGATCATAGTTTATCTGGTGCCCTTCGTTTACCGCGAAATAGGCGAATGGAGTCCACTAGGGCTTACCGTTAAGGTGGATAGAGCCGATGTCGATAGATCCACGTATGCCTTCCTAGAGGTCGATATACCCAATGGCGTGATAAAGGAGGTAACGCTACCTAGCAACATGGCTGTAGGCCATTACTATGATTCAAGCGTACCCTGGTCCGGAGATGTCAATAGGACCATCAGCTCCCTGCCTCATTACGCTCTAATACAGGTAGCGCATGATGAAGTAGTGGAAACTGGGACATACTCCTTTAAGATAGACTGGCTCCCCATAAGCTTCCGCATAGTGGACTCAAAGGGGCGCCCTCTCGAGAAGGGCATGGCGAGGCTCTATGATAACGAGACCTCCATTCCACAGGAGATAGTAGGAGGTATAGCTAGGATAACGCCCTACAAACCATCGATATATCGCCTAGAGGTGAAATACAAGGGTGTTGTCGTTTACGATGAGTACGTAGGCTTCCCCGTTAAACCGGAGTATATGATATCCTGCAAGGTATACGACTTGGTGGTAGAAGTGGTAGGTGCTAGAGGTCAGCCCCTAGAGAAGGCCGTGGTGAATTTAACCGCTGTTGAGGGCAAAGCGATAGCCAAAGCCACCAATGGGAGCGGTATGGTCTGTTTCGAGCAATTACCCATAGGTGAATACCAACTCAGCGTCTCCTATAAGAATGTAGGGGATGCGCTTACGGTATCGCTCACGGATAACATCAAGGAGACTATAAAGCTCGACGTATTCATAGAAGTGCCAGGCACAAACTTAGCGCTAGGTGCCGACGAGACGGCCATAGTGACTGTAGTGTTCATAGGCCTCATGGCTCTAATAGGCTTCATAGTCAGGAGGAAACGGCAAGAAGTGGTATTACACTAAAGCCCGAGGGATCTCGGGATAAAGTTATTATTTTTGATCCTAGTTTGAATAGTGGGCAGTGAGCAGATGTCCACCTCAATCCCCCAGGACTTCTACTTCCGAGAGCTTGATATTAGTGTTAAAGAGGAACTGCTTAGGGATTACCTTCTATTTCTCGAGGAGAGCTTAGTTGGCTCTAGAAGAGAGCTTGTGGAGTACGTGTTAAGGACGACATATAACGGATCACCGACGCTGATTATGAGGCTTAAAGACGAGAAGGGCAATCCCTCTGTTGAGCTGGCCATTCAATCCGCAAGGAAGCCTCGAGTATGGGTTATCCCCTTAAAGAAAGGCCTTAAGCCGGAAGACGCTGAGAACGTGATACGTCGCGTAGAGTTAGCCACATTATATTACCTTGAAAGCCGGGACGTGGCTAAAGCCTGCTTCGTACTCCTTGAGAAGATGAAATTAGGGCCGGAGCGCATAAAGGAAGCTAAGCGTAAGCTCGTCGAAAAGCTCTTCTTCGGGACTATGTTCCCCTTATTCGCCTTATCACTCCTATTCGCCTATCTCCTCTTCGTGTTTCTAGGAGTCTACGTGTTCGTGGCTATGCCCCTCTTCCAGCTCCTCATACTCCTCTTCTCGGATAAAATAGTCGAGATGATGTGCGACTGGAGGGTAACGCGGGACAATCGCCATGTTTACTTGGTCTGCTATACGATGCCGAGAACGGAATATAACGAGTTCATGAAGAGGTACTATCCCCGTAGGTTTGAGATCAAGCGTCAGCTCTATGAAGCCATGATAGCTAATAATATGAACTTGACGCCTGAAGTAGCGGCTGAGGTATTCATGAAACATGGTATGATCGTAGATAATTTACATAAGGTCGCCATCAAGAGGATTAACGTCTATGGGATAGTGTCGCGCATCTTCTCATCTCTGGGCCTTCCCACTCCACGCATAGCCCTCCTCAATACCGCCATACCCAATGCTGCTGCGACGGGAATAGGACCTGATGTGGCCCTCCTTACCATAACTACTGGTTTGCTTATGAGGCTAGACGATGATGAAATAGAGTGCGTACTAGCACATGAAGCCAGCCATATTAAGAATCATGACCCATTCATGCTCTTCATGCTTAGTACAGGTGAGTATCTATTAAGGCTCTTCGTATTCTTCACGTTCATATACATAATGATGAATCCCTTCGTGGATTTGATATACCTGCTCGTGGCCTTCACACTATTATTCTTCATAGCCAAGTTCTTCGAGGCTAGGGCCGACCTCGAGGCCGCATTTCTCACGGGCAGGCCTAGCGTATTAGCTAGAGCCCTGAAGAAGATAGCGCTTAGACGCCTCCTAATAGAGAAGTATCCTCGCCCCTCATTCGAATCATGGCTTAGCTGGGACGCTCATCCGCCTGTTTCATGGCGCATAATCCGCCTCGAAAGGGGCTCATTATCGATGAGGGAGCA
>QMQW01000061.1 GCA_003650625.1 Thermoproteota archaeon
ATGTAAGAGAATAATGGATAGAGCAGATTTGGATGCAATAGTTAGCAGAATACATGATGCAATAGACAAGATAGCTAACAGGTCATATGATGTAACCGACAAGTTCAAGAAGTTCTTAGAAAAGTACAGAGAAGCTGTTTCAGAGGAAATAAACATGCTTCTAGAACAGTATCAGCAGTTTCCTCCGTTCAACATAGTTGTTGAAGTTAACAAAACAATGTTCATACCATTGGTCTCATACCATGCATTTGGTAGAGGAACAGATGTGAAAGTGGTGGCTAAAAAAGTTGTTGAAGCGGTTGTGAGGCTACCTCAAAACTACATTGTTTTAAGAACAAGCAACAACGAAGAGCATGAGATAAGGCTTGTGATTAACGATGACAATCCAACATATGCTATAGGAGACATTATACTGCTAACATTCAACTATGAGACAGTAGCTGAAATACTTAGGAAGGCAACTGAGGAGCTGAAAAGAATAGGTGATAAAGTTGACAATGCAATCAGGACTTTACACAGTTAAGGAGCTAGCAAAGAAGCTGGCGAAAGAATACGTTGCTTTCAGAGACAAACTAGATAAGCTAACATATCCGCTAAAGCGTATAACAATACTTTCTAATCCAGAAAACATACAGGTTCATGTTAAAGAAGACATTGTTCTAACACCTTTCAGAGTAAAAGTAGAATATAGTGAATACGGAGCCGAACCATCAATGTGGATTGACAGCAAGGGATACTTACGTGTTAAAATAGTAAACAAAGTAAAAAATGAAGAAGACCTAAACAAGCTAATAGAGATTATTTCCAAAATAACCCCAATACTGTATAGTGATGAAAACATTGAAAGATACCGTAGAAGACTTGGGAGAGCAAGGAAAATACTTAGCGTAATAGAGGAGAATATTGAGAGAATAGGAGTTGCTAAAATGGTTGAGGAAATGTAAACACCTATTTTTCGGGTGGCTTAAATGGGTAAAACAAGTGTTTATACTGAGTACTCTACCGTATGCGATAGGATATTCGATTTATCGTCAAGAATCCACCATGAGCTTGAAGGAAAATTCGTAGAAATAAAGCTTAGGAATCCAGTAACATTAGATGTTGAAATCATAAATCCTAAAACATTCAGTAAGTCTAAGGTAACTGTTAAGGCGAAAAAGGTAATAATATCTAGAACAGTTAACATAATCACTCAAGAAAACAATGTTTTCAGCATAAACATTTTCCCCTCACTAGCCTACAATATTGGCAGAGTAGTTGACAAGCTAAGAGAGGAGCTTGAGAGAGAGGGAGACAAGCAACAGCTACAGCTACTAGACCAAATAATGATATAGGGTGATTCTATTGTCTCTATCAGGCGTAGCAGAAACACTAGAGGAGCTAGTTGAGAAGCTGAACGAAATAAGCTCTCTAGACAGGAAAATCAACAGCGTAGTTCAGAAAATAGAGGAGGAACTAAGGAAAATAGCTAACAAGCTACCAGAAACAGTAGGAGTGGAAATAAGCGAGAAAATAAATGTCAGAGGAGACCTAAGACTAATAAGAAGCAATGGAAGACTAATAACAAGATACATCAGCAAAGTAGAAGCCAAAATATACAACGAAGAATACTACAGAGGCAACATAGCAATAAAGATTGAGCTGTACGAGTTTGATTTAAAAGTTGCAGAGATTGAGCTAACAAAATATGTTGTACCATACACCACAGCGGAAATCATAGGTTTAAACCCTGAGTTCTTCGCCAGAGTGTTCAGGGAACTTGCTAAAATAGTTAACGACAGAATAGAGAACATAAGCAGGGCACTTGAAATCCTAGTGAACGCATTGGAGTCTATTGCATCAGTAACCATTGTTGACAAAATATGATTTCGTTATAAAATATATTTTTCGAAAACAAAGCTCTTTTTCGGGTGCATAGTATGAGTCTGGAAAGAATAGTTCTAAGAAAAGGAGAGATAACACTACAGTTCAAAGTCAACCTACCATTGGTTGGAGAGAAAACTGTTGAGGAAACACTTCATGCGGACGAAAGCGGACTAATAATCTTTAGCGAGCCAGTTCAAATACATGGAATAGAGTATTTCCCATCAAGAGATAAGCCATCAGAAATAATACTACACACCAGAAAACCAGAAATGCTGAGAAAAGTTAAGCCAAGAGAACTTGAGCTACCAGAGGAACTCAGGGGAGGAAGACTTGAAAAAATTGTTGAAAAATACTTAAAGCTAAAGTCAATGAGTAAGGTAGCTGAAGAATTCGGAATATCTCAGCCAACAGTTCAGGGAGCAATTAAGGCAGTAAGAATATACAATAGAGGAAAAATAATCGAGCAAATAAAAACAGAAGACACAATAAAAGCAATGGTAAAGGACATAGACGGAATTATAAAATTCGTGATAATATCTAAAGACACAGCATACTTCAGAACAGAGGAAAGCAAAATACTTGACAAATGGATGAAAGAAATGCTAGACAAATACAGAAGCAGAAAATACGTAATGACAGATGAAGACATCAAAACACTTGAGAAACTAAAGAAATACGCAAAAGAAGAAATAATGCTGAAAAGACAGCAATAAAATAAACCATCTTTTTTCGGGTGAAACAATGGGTGAGCCAGGAGCATTCATAATTGTGAAGTTCAGGGGAAACAGAGAACCTCTAGGACTAGGAGATGAGGATAGGCTGTTTGAGAAAATGAAGGTGTACTATTGCAGATGGCTGTATCCTCCAGACGTACTTGACACACTATACGACTTCTTCAGGGGCAAAATAGATGAGAGGGAAGTTGCAAGAAGACTTGAGCTTAGAGAACTATATGAGCTAACAAGGGAAGACCTAAGAAAAATAAAGATAAGGGCTGGTCGCAGAGGCAAGAAAACATATTTGCACTTCGTAGTTGACTTCATAGCAACATATCTCCCATCAAAGAAGGAGCTTATTGAAGGATACATTCCAACAGACCTCCCAAACGACTACTCAGTAGTAGTTAAAATGAACGATAAGGGAATATTCGAAACACTAGTGTACGAGGTTCTCGACGAAAGAATATGGCTTGCAAAATACGGTACATGGATTAGCCCAGAGGTTGCAGAGGAAAAGTATCCTAAAGTCTACGCTAAGTTTGAGAAAATGCAGAACATCATAAGAACACGCAGAGTAAAGGGAATAGGTTTCTCAATAGATGCTAAAGGAATAATAGATGTAGGAATAAACCTAGACGCTTACTCCAAGAACAAGAGCAGAATGTACATTCCAGAGCAGTTCATAGACGAGCTATCAAAGTCGAAAGCAAGAATAACGCTGTTTCAACATATAATATAAACCTATTTTTTCGGGTTAGGAAAATGACAATACCATCTCCTCTTGGTGAAATAAAGCTTCCAATACAGAAGTATCCCTTATCAATAA
>QMQW01000062.1 GCA_003650625.1 Thermoproteota archaeon
CTTATTCGATGATCGCGTTCCTCTACCTCGCTCGTAGATGCCAAATCGCTGCAAGAACCTGGCAAAGAAGTTGAAACTTCTACTCGAAAGACTGACTGCCCTGTACTCAGCAGGAGATCCAGCCGGAACCAACTTGCAGTCGAACGAGTGTCGCAACATTGCCTCGACACGTTTCAACAGATCGCTATTTGTGTTGCTCAGCACAGGTGTCCACCATTTGCCATCAAACCTGCCTTCAGCTAGCCAGAAGCCGAAGAGCCACAACTGCTGTGTCGTGTACGCTGTCACCAACATATCGCTCGACTTAACATCCTTCGCATACTTCCAACCACTATCTGTCAGAATGCGATGTGTCTTCGAACACCTCAAGTTGTGAGGTTCGAATTTCAGCACTCTGCCGTGGCGGGAATGACGCACGTCCATGACGATATTAGGGCGACCATCAATTGACGCTAACCTATCACCAACTCGCACATCCTTCAGGAACTTCAGCGAGCCATCTTCCATCAGCACCAAACTGTGCGGGTCAAGGGTGAAGCCAGGAGGCGCGACCATCATGATATGTACGCGCATGTCAGGGATGCGTCCGAGCTCGTAGAACACCTGGTGCTCCTTGTTGTGAATGTTGAACAAATGCGCACCGATGGAGGCGATGTACGGTGGTGCGAACTTACGCACGAAAGCTACACCTCGGTATTCGAGTTCCTGCAGTATCAGCTCGAACAGATTCATTTGCCCTCGAGCATCCTCCTTATTCTCCTCAGGGTTTTCGGTCCAATGCCTTTGACTCGCAGGAGCTCCTCATCCGACGCGTTCAGAACCCACCGCAGCCCACCTCTACCCATTATCTCACGTGCACTCGACAGTGGGATCTGCAGTAGCGTTGCAAGCACGGCTGCCTGACGGTTGCTCTGGTCCCTGCGTCTGACCCTTGGCTTACGCGGCTGACCCAGCTTACCCTCGACGATCTTACGGTCGACTCTTGCAATGATCTCCAACCCGTCGGTTAGCGTTGGCGTCCAGATCAGATGTACACCGTAACGTACGACCGCAGAGCTCAGCAACCCGTAGACCAGTGTGTCGGCCTTCTGCACGTACGGCTCCACGCTCGACAGCACGCCATGTACGAACAGTATCGGCAGCAGATCGTAGTCGTCTGCGAATGTGGTGAGTGCAAGCATCTGCTGGTCCAGACGTCCCTGGAACGCCGAGTTCACCAGGTCATTGAGGCTCTTGCGCTCCACGACGACTCTAACGCCCAAGATGTCGCCGGTTTCCAGCTTTACTCGCTTGACTCTGTAGTACCTACTCAGAATCCTCGCAACCAGCTCGGGCTCACGCGTGTCCACCTGGACGTCCAACAACTTCCACCACCGAGTAGTCCATCCGGGTTTCCTCTAGGAGATCGATTATCAGGGTCGAAACACGACTCGACTCCACCTTTGCCTCTGGACGGTGTGTGAGAGGTCTTCCGACGAGCACGATGACGTGTATTCTCCTCCTGCGCCACCACGCCTCTTTCTGCAGTATCGCCAACACCTCCTTCCTGGTCAGGAGACCGTACAGTATCGCGTAGGCACCTGAGTCTTCGAGTCCACGGTCGAACACGGCTCGGGCATGCCTTCGCTGCTGCTCCAGCTGCCACTGCATAAAGTGTCTCTGAGGGAACGACGGGAGGGACGTCTGGAGACGGGAGTACCCAGCAGCAGTTGGATCCAGAGGTACGAACGGAAGGTGGAAGGTGTCTGCAATCATCCGCGCAACCGTTGTCTTTCCCAACCCGTGTCCACCCGAGATCTGCAGGCAGGGCTTTCTTCTGAGACCTCTGAGAGCCACTCGCAGAAGCGGCAGCGTCGAAACCCACCATTCAGTCACTTCCTCGTCACCTCCGGACATATAGCTCGGAAGTCGCAAAACATGCAGTGTCCACCTGGCTTCGGCTGGAATTCGGTGTCTGTGAGGAAGCGCCTTAGCAGCCGTATGAGCGCCACACGCGAGTACGTGTTCGGACGTTCCACATAGACCTCCCTTCTCATGGGGTTGATGACGACGAAGTACGACACCTCGTAGCCGAGCTGCTCGACGATCATCGCGTAGTAGGTTAGCTCCCTGCGCCACTGCGTCAGATGGGCTCCACGGGTGGTTTTGTACTCGATCAGTATCACACCCCCGTTCCCGTCCTTGTCCACTCGGTCGATGTGTCCCTGCGCTGTGAAGACATGCTCACCCACCATTAGCTCAGCCTCAACCTGCCATTCGAGACGCAGTGGCTTCCAGAGCTCCAGCTTGCCGAGCCGCTCCAGAAGTCTGTACCTTTTCCATTCCAAATCGATGAACCAAGCCATCATGTCTCTCAGCTCCGGCACGGCTGTCCTGTCCACATATCGTAGCAGGTCCTCGTGTGTCAACGGTGGCGTGAGCTCCGACATGACCTTGCAGGCCCAGTTGTGGAACATGCGTCCGATCTTTGCCTCGTACGTTTCCTGCACCGGTGTCTTGCGTATCCACCGCAGGTAGTACTTGTACGGGCACATCGCATAGTCCTGAAGCATGCTCTTACGTACGATCAACGTACTCACCTCAGCCATGCATCCAGAGTGGGTTGCAAACTGTGTATTATGTCGCGGAACTTCTGCAGGAACGCCTTCTCAAGCTGCTTCTGCATGTCCACCTTCACCTCGTCTGGAAGCACATAGTCGGGGTTCGGGAGGCACACCACATCCGTTCGAGGCAGCCCGCCAGTACTTCGAACATAGAGCAACAGTGGCTTCTGGTCCTCCCTGAACCTCCATCCGAGGTGCTGCATTGCCCATCTGCTACCTCTCAGCCATGGGTTCTCGACCTTGTACTGCTTGCTGTAGAACTTCACACCCTTCGGAATGGCAATCCTCCAGAGCGGTTGCTTCGGGAACTCTTCGATGCACTGACGGTAGAAGCGAAGTGCATCGTCCCGTCCCTTCCTGAGTAGGATGTCGAAGAACCGCTTCATCACCTCTCTCGTGTAGTCTGCCGTGTCACTTCTCTTGGGCTCGAAACCTTTGATGTCGACCACGTCAACATAGGCTCCCTCCTTCCATACGAGCCATCCTGCATAGCGCTTCTTGACTCCAACTCCCCTCTCACCTCGTTTGAAAAAGACTCTGCGATAGATTTTCTCGAACTTGCATGTCATCACATCCGTCTGGAACCTCTGCCTGAGAAAGGCATTGATGCGGTTTTCCAAGTACACACCTGTGTCAATGGCTTCGTCGAGTCCGTTCGCATTCAACCTCACGAATATGCTATCAGTATTATGAAGGAGGAGATGTCCGACTGCGAATACATGGTCGTCCTCCACCTCAATATCCACTACGTAGTCGTACTTCGTTTCAACTGGAAACACAGCTTTCACCTCCCCTGGTGTC
>QMQW01000063.1 GCA_003650625.1 Thermoproteota archaeon
CCTCCAACCTACTTTATCCTAGATGCAATTGCAAGCAAACTTAGGAGATCGTCTCCACCCATAGGTGAAGTTGTCAGGAAGCTTCGGGAAATGGGCTTTTTTGCGTCGAGAACCCACTTTCACCCAAAAGGAATTCGCACTAACGCTCCTATATCGAAGATTCGCAAGGCCCTCTCTTCATGCTAATTGCAATAATGTATATTTCAGCGCTCTCCTTGCGGGAAGCTGGAGGCTTGTAAAGCTTGACTACTTTAAATGTCTGCTTAATTTTCCGGATGAAGTCCTCAGCCATGGATCCTTGAAAGATCTTGATGACCGCGTTTCCTCCCGGCCTCAAAATTTGCTTAGCTATATCTAAGGCCTTTTCAGCTAGGAAGATTTGCCTCGCATGATCTAAATCCCATATTCCAGAAACTTTGGGAGCTAAGTCTGAAAGTAAAACATCTGCTGAGCCTTTAGGTAGAAGCTTCCTAATTTCCTTCGCTGCATCTTTCGAAGTGACGTCTAGCAACATCGTTTTAACATTTGACCAGGGTAGTGGTGATATCGAAGCGACGTCCACCCCTACGACGACTCCCTTATTCCCTACAGCCTCCCTAGCTACCTGCAACCATCCTCCCGGAGCTGCTCCTAAGTCGACGACAACATCTCCCTTCTTTATGAGTTTGAACTTCTTAAGTATCTGTTTAAGCTTAAAAGCCGCTCGAGATCTATATCCTTCTGCCTTAGCTTTTAAGTAGTAAAAATCCTTTTTATCCCTCCACCTTCTCATTACCTTTCATCTCTTCTCTTATGGATTGGGTGGCTATCTGCTCTATTATCCAGGAGGTGAGTTTTTTGCAGGTTACTGGATTTATGAAATGGCCTATTCCGCACTTTGTTAAATCTGGACATACGAAGCATGGGCATCCTTTGACGGTTGCTATCGATATCTTCCTTGGAGGGCGTTTTATCAGCCTCAGCCTATAGGTTTTCTTGCCAGCGTGCACGGTCGGTTCTCTTTGGATGAAGCCCTTCCGCTCGAGTCTTATTGCTATTCTAGAGCCCTCTCTGCTGTCTGTACCTAGCATTTTCCACAAATCACTTTGTAGCACTCCTTCGTCTCCGGCTTTCTTTATTATTTCTATGGCCCTCTTCTCCATTAGGCTAAGTCTTACTCTGGGCAAGTTTGCTCCCAGCCCATTATACCCTAATTCGTGTAATGATATTTTTCTCTTTTTATGTCGCGTTAACCTCGAGCTGGTTTTGCGAGGTGAAATAAAGGGGTATGTGAAATAATGTTGGTGTTTTTATAGGGGTATGTCTATTACTAATCTCTCTACAAGCTCTTTGTACCTATTTCTTATCGTGACTTCAGTTACTCCTGCTGCAGTTGCAATATCCCTCTGCGTGCGCTTTCTATTTAGCACTACACTTGCAATGTAAACTGCGGCTGCTGCTACGCCTATTGGGCCTCTGCCTGAAGTTAGCCCTACCTTGCTAGCTTGCTGAACTATTTCACTTGCTTTCATTTGAACTTCTCCCGCCAGCTCGAGCTGGCTTACGAGCCTAGGGATGTACTCGATTGGATTGGTTGGAGGTATCTTTCTCAGGAGCTCTCGAGCTATAAATCTATAGCTTCTCCCAATTTCCTTCTTTCCAACTCGCGCAACTTTCGTTATTTCGTCAAGTGTTCTGGGTATGCCAAATCTGCGGCATGCTGCATATAGAGCGGCAGCCGCCATGCTTTCGATGGACCTTCCTCTAACAAGCTTCTCTTCGACGGCTTTCCTATAGATCAGCGCCGACTCCTCGTGCACGCTCCTCGGCAAGCCTAGTTGCGATGCTATTCTTTCAATTTCTTGTAGTGCGAAGGCTAGGTTTCTCTCCGATGCATCTGAAACTCTAACTCTTCGCTGCCACTTTCTAAGCCTATAAATTTGAGCTCTCCTCCTCGGAGTCAGGTCTTTGCCATAACTATCCTTATCTCTCCAGTCGATTATCGTAGAAAGTCCCTTGTCGTGTATCGTGAGCGTCATGGGTGCACCAACTCTTGCACGCTTCTCCTTTTGCTCTTGATCAAAGGCCCTCCACTCAGGTCCAGGATCAGCTATTCTTTCGCTTATGACTAACCCGCAATTTAGGCAGGTTATTTCAGCTCTCTCATAATCTCTTATGAGCTTATCACTACCGCATTCCGGACATCTCTCTATTTGCGTTTCATCTTTTTCCAAGACTTAAACCTCCTTTTAGGAGTAACGGGAAAATAAACCGCACCTTTCAGGGAGCTTTTCAGCTCATCCAAAGAAGTAGAAGGCTTAACTAGAACGTATGGCGCTTTTACAGGTCCAAAGATGTCGTAAACTCGCCCTACAAATCTGCCCTTTGCATCTAGGATTTTCGCATCAATTGGCGGCGCTGCAGTTGCCTTAACAAGGATTAGGCCTCGCCTCGTGACGCGAAGTACTCTTCCGAGGCGCTTCAATACATCAACCCCGAGGCGTGTTATTGAAATACAGAATAATCTTATAAGTGTAGCGCACTTGCCCTGGAGCGCCTTAAAATCGAAGCGCTTGATCTAACTGCTTCTCCCCTTTTTACGCCTAATTTCTTTAAGAGCTAGCGCTATTTCTTTGAGAATTTTAGTTTTACTTGCACGCTTTTCAACTAGAATTCTGCCTTTCTCCTTCCACCACATTTTCGGGTATGCCTTGTCCACTTCAGTTATCGGATTAAATCCCGCTTTTCGTGCAGCCTCCACTACCTCTTCAAGTTTAGGATCTTCAACTGAGAGGCTTAGAGGCACTTTGCGGCCATAGCTTCTGCTAACTTTAGAATTGAAGTAGATGGGCCAAACAACTACCTTATCTCTCTTGCGCAAATAAATCGCCATTATTACTTCTTACTTTTGATCAAAACGGCATTTACAACGCCATCTTGGCCCGGCCTTGAAGTGATTACTGCCTCACCTAGCGGTGTTTCGATAATTGCCCCTCTTGTTATGACGCCTCGCCTTGAATAGTCCGGGTTGGCTGGGTTCTTCTTAACTCTGGTGATCGGGACTCTCTGGGTCTTCCCTGTTTCTGGGTCGGTTACATTGGCGAAAACCGATAGTTTCAACCTGATCTTAATGTTTCCTCCCTTAACTCTCTCAACTTTCCTAATTTCCTCTCTTCCAAGCAGTGTTTCAGTTGGAGGTCTCCCTAACTCGAATTTCCTCTTCTTCCTATGCGGCCTTATTCTTCCGCCGCTTGGTTTGCGCAAATCCTTTCCTTGATAGAAGCTCACTGCTACGCCTCCTACTTTTTATATCAATTTAACGCTACTTTTATCGCTAACTATTAAGTATTATGGTCTCCAAGGGTGGTGATGAAGTGGCAGCTGGCGATAAGGTCGAGCTCATCCACGGTAGCGGCGGCGAAGC
>QMQW01000064.1 GCA_003650625.1 Thermoproteota archaeon
AATATGATTCGTGGTCTTAAGCGTCTATATTTACAGAGTGGTGTGCATAGCTTACGGGGGTGATGTCTTTGTAGATTCTGTTCTATCTAACTTGGTCCATGTGGTCATTATTTTTAGGGGAAAGTGAATCGAATTTTATCAGCTTTTGATGCTATCTCTCGCCTTCTCAGCCTCAACCTACTGGCTCACCTTCGAAAACAAACGCAGACCACTAACAACAAGTAAGACAGCAGATAAGAGGCAAAACAAGGCCACAGAAAGAAACAAATATAAAGGGGATCCTTCGCAATACTAAATCATGGCCAGCCCACAATGCCAAGAAGAGACCAAGATACCTTACGGAGATTCCCTAATAAAACAACACGAAAAAACAGATTATAAATGAGGTAGCCAAAGGCAAAAAGTAGCGGTCATAGGAGGTGTAAGATACTTTCTGAGGAGTTTATCAGACTGATTTTGGTGATGAATTATATTTCCGTCATTAGGCCGCGTCAGTATATGCTTTATGCTGGGTGCTCCAAGCCTTCCCTTAGGGGCTTATACTGTTTTTCTTCTGGCGTTGCCTCTAGTGATCTACAGGCTCAGAAAGCTTGTTGAGCGGTTCTCTTTAGCGTTCTCGGTAATTAGCTGCTTGTGTCTTAACCATATAAAAGGAAGAGATTCGAAAATTTCTAATCATATTGCTGAACTTTGAGTTCTCCATTTTTATGGTGCGATTTTAGCATAAATAATTGTTTGATAAACCTTAAGCATTGCTTCTCATGATGCTTGGGTGTGTGAGTTTAGGTAGGTGTGCTTAATTTTAGATTTATGTTTTATTATTTTATAATATAATGAGCTCTTTAGGACAGCTTTCTGGGGGGAGTTTTTGTGTACCTACGACATAGAATATGTAGTGTTCTGGTTTTGGTCGCAGATTTTTTATCATTTTTAATATCTCCCTGTAAATCACATTGTCGCGTGGTCTTATTTTCTTCGCAAGTTTTTTGGCTTGTGCTGTGTCTCCTGTGGCTACATAGTATATGGCTTTCGCAAAATAGGTCATAGTTTTTTCTTCCTCGATCTTTATTAAGTGTCCAACACGCTTTATTATAGAGACTCTTCCTGTCAGAGCTGCGGACACTATGATGTTTGCGTATACTTTGTTTTTGTCTAGGATTTTGGATCTTAATGCTTTTATGAAGTTACTGAGGGCTTTTCCATACTCTCGTTTCTTCATGGCTTCTACCCCAAGATAGAAGCTTAGTGTGGGATTGTCCTCGATGTTTTCGGCTAGGAACCCTAAGAATGAGTCTAAGTGCGAATCATCGAAAGATTCCAGGATATCCATAACGTATGCTAGGAGTTTTTCGTCTGAAGTTATTTTTTCCATGGCTAGATCATAGTAGCATCTGCATAATAAATATATTACTCGAGCCAATTCAAATAGCTCACCTGGTGTATACATACTGAAATCGCTTAGAAATCGCTCAAAGAGCTCTTTAGCTTTCTCCTCCAATCCAAGTTTATCTAGTATATAACATGCGAGGAACGCGTCTTGGGCAGGCCCTACCCTGCTAATTCTTTCCAAATTTAGTTTCGCGTAAGCATCCTCCAAGTTGCCCTTTATAATATCAAGATAAATTTTTGCACGATCGATTAAATATTGGTGGAGTTCTATTGCCTCACGAGGGAGCTGCGAAATTTTTTTAATGGTGCGCTCCATTTCTTGAGCTTTCTCTGATATGAAATATAGGTCTATAAGCTCAAACAATATATTTCGAGCTAAATATGGATCAGCCAATCTCTCAGCCAGACTGAGAGCTTTATTAAATAATATCTCCGCCACATCAATATTGCCATAGGATTTATTTATTATTCCTAGGTAGTATAGCATATAAACATTTAGCGATCTATATTTTATCTGAGAAATAAACGCTTCATACTGATCATACTCTATCTCGCGAAACCTCCTCCATCCCCGAGGAAAAATCAAAACTAGATCTAAGATTCTTATCAAAAAGTCTAACTTGTAACGCCTTGCAACCATCAGAACTTGTTTTGGTATCTGTTTCTTCATATACGCGATATCTGTGAGTATCCAGGTTCTAAATATATTCCATAGCTTACTTACATTTATGTAGAAATCAACATCGACTTCAGCGTTTGGGTCATCATACTCAAGTATACCTACTAACTTCTTAACAAGAACTTTTAAATTCCCTGGCTTTCGTTCCTCATCCTCCAAATATACCTCAATCAGAAAGCCAATAAAGTCGAATATCCTATGTCGTACTTCATCATAAGCATCTTTCGGTAAGTTTTGGAAGAATCCTATGAATAGATCTGTTGCTCTCTCTAAGTCGATATTTGCCATAATCTCAAAGAAGAGATTATATCTAAAATTAGGTACCTTTGCCATAGCTTTTCTCATAAGTTCAAAGGCTTTATCACCAAAACTCCCTATGTATTCTTCGATCTCAGTATCCAGTTCATAATAGTCCTCAAGACTTCCAATACTGATAATTTCTGGGAAGATGGATTCGTCCTTGGTTTTTAGAAGAGTTAGGAATGCTATTGTCGAGCGCCAACTTGTGGGATCTTCCCTAGCTATGTCTGGGAGCTCACTAATAACCTCCTCTCTATATTTATCGGCGACTATATCCATCAGCTTATCGATGGTCTTTACTACATCCCAGTACTCCAAATCAGAAAATATGCTGTCAGAATCATCGAGAAATCTAAGGAAATCCTCAAAATCATACTGATAGAAACTCTTTGCCAACGGCTTCAGATCAGCATCTTCGTAGAGCTTCATTAGTCTCGCAACATTCTCACAATCATCCTCGCATTCAACCCCATGTTCACTCTTCATATGATCGGGGAACGATTCGATGTGTTTCCCACACAATGGGCAAATGTTCTCCTCATCCCGACCCTTCTCTACCTCTCCCACCGCAGGTCACGCCTTTGAAATAATACTTCTACACCAAGATTAGGAGTTAATCTAAAAAATGGTAGTCGAAAAATCTGTCTTCAAATATTCCTGCCCAGCTCTCAGCAGGAGTCGCCCAGCCTTCAATTCAAAGTAACACATGTGATATGCCCCCTGGACACCAAGGAACCGTCTCCATAAGTAATAGGAAAAAGACAAATAAAAAGGTAGCCCCCTTAACAGTACTTCCGAAATTTGTTTTGGCTTCCCTAGCCTCTTCCTGCCTGTGTTTTATTGGAGTTTAGATCTTTTATTCTCCAAGAAAAAACGCCTCGAAGAAGCCGTGATCTAAGGCATATTGACACCGCAAACATAGAATAAAACCTCCAAGACCAAAACGACATCGAAGCAACTTATATGAGATTTTACAAAATTTTTTGGACTGG
>QMQW01000065.1 GCA_003650625.1 Thermoproteota archaeon
ACATCATAACAATAGGAATGTACATGCCAATATCATTTAGACCTCCTCTCCTAATAATTGGAGTATCACCAAAACGCTACTCACACAAGCTGATAAGAGAAACAGGAGAATTTGCCATAAACGTCCCGCCAAAAAACCTAGTAAAGCAAGCCATTTACTGCGGCACTCACTCCGGATTAAAGGTAGACAAGTTTAAAGAAACAGGCTTAACGCCGATACCAGCTAGAGTAGTTAAGCCACCCCTCATAAAGGAGTGCTTAGCACACTTCGAATGCAAGTTATATGCAGCCCATGAAGCCGGAGACCACACAATATTCGTAGGAGAAGTAGTTTCAGTTACATTAGAAGAGAATTTAGGGAGGGAAGGACTTCTAAACGTCTTGAAAGCAGAACCAATTTCACATAGAGGAAAGTACTACTACATTCCAAAACTCCACTACAAGGCAGAATAGCAAAATCCAAATAGGATTAAAGCTTCCCTGCAAATCCACATAAAAATAAGGTTTACTGGCTTAAAGAACTTCGAGTAAACAGTTCAATACTACTTTTCTCCAGAAGCGACTTTATCGTCTTAGCTAAAAGTTCTGCTTGAACTCGAGATAATCCAGGCATTCTAGTATCTTTAACGCCAAATGGCGTTCTCTCCCTAAGAATTAAATCACCCTCATTAGTTAGCCTAACATCCAAAATTTCGTCCAAGAAGAAGTCCCTAGGAAAAGCCATTGCAAGAATCCACCTCAAAGTCTTATAAAATCTACTCCCCTCAAAAAGCTGCTCCAAAAAAGCTCTCGCGCCACGCTTCAAGTCTACTTCCAACTTTTCATCAGTCAAAATTATAGTAAAATCCTTAGTCTCAAAAATCATTTTCAACAAAACCACCTAATAATAATATTTAAGTGAACTTTAAATAAAATGCGCGCTTAAGCTTTAATACAAGCTTAAACACACTTAAATGCAGATAGCATTCGCAACAGCTAAATCTAGCCTTGGACTGAAAGATGCGGGGGAGAGCATGTCGAAACCTGAAGAAAAGTGGCTGGACATCGAAATTGAAGAGGAAGAATGGACAGAAGACGAAGAATGGGAAGAAGCAGAGGAAGAGGCAGAAGAGTAAATGCAGTTAAACGCCCAAAAACAACTAAAAATAAAGCAAAGCAGCAGTTAATTAGCTAGTAAATCATATTCAAATGAATAGTGACCTAAATGTACGACGCAATCGTAGTTGGAGCTGGAATCATAGGGCTCTCAACAGCATACCACATAAAAAAGAAGAACCCAAATCAAAAAGTTCTTGTAATTGAAAAGGAAAGCGCACCTGGTTTTGGCGCCACAGGCAAGTGCGCTGGCTGCTTTCAAGGATTCTTCACATCAAGCACAAGCACAAAGCTAGCCGGATCTTCAATAAGATTTTATTGGACGCTTCAAAGCCGCTTTGGCTATAACTTAAAAATGCGCTGGCTAGGATTCCTCTGGCTACTAAATGAAGAGCAGTTCAAACAAGTTAAAGGAGCTTTAAGCAACATGCGAGGAGCTGAGGGAGAATACGAGCTCATAGACGCAAATAAATTGGCTAAGCAGCTAAAAGTAAGAATCAAAGTTTCAACCGCGCAAGACGCTGCAATCATAGGCTTGCAGGACATCTATGTTGGACTTCTCGCCAAATACGCAGGCACACTAGATGTAGATGCTCTCTTAAAGTTCTATGAAAGGGAATTCATCAAGCTTGGAGGAGAAGTCAAGTACGATTGCAAAGTCGACAGCATAGTCATTGAGCCGCGCAATCCCCTGAACATAAATGGCGAACCACTATATTGGCAGGAAAAGGAAGTTACAGGCGTAAAAGTGGGCGCAAAAACTTTACGCGCCAAAAAGACCATAATCGCTGCAGGCGGCTGGATGCAGCAGCTACTAGATGAAATAGGCGTTGATGCGCTCATCAGACCGCTGAAAAAGAGCATATTCGTAATTAAAGCTAACAATGAGGAGCTGAAGAAAGTTCTCCACGCAAAAGGATTTAATAATGAAGGCTACATGCCATTCACAATAATTCCCCACCCGGAAGTTTACATTAAACCTGAAGTAGATGAAGAGTCGTTCTGGATAGGCCACGGACTAACATTTGGAATGCCATTCAAAATTGAGGAAGAGTATTTACCCGACATGAAGCTTTATGAAAGAGGCATCTATCCAATACTGACAAGCTATTTCCCCCAATTCAAAGACGCTAGACCCATTAATGCGTGGTCATCAATATATGAAGTCACTACAGTGGATAGGCAGCCAATAATATTCGAAGAAAACAACCTAATTGCCGTAGGAGGAGGAAGCGGCTACGGCTTAATGAAGGCAGATGCGATAGGGAGGATAGCTGCAGCAGTATACTACGAAGAAGAATGGGCTCAACTCTTCGGAAATGTAAAGTTCAAGTGCGCAGACTTAAGCATCAAATGCAGAAAAGTGGAGCCTGAGCTCTTCACACTATAATTGCCATTCAACCAGGTAAAGACAGTGGACTTCAACAAATAAACGAATTGGAACCGAAAAGAACGCTAAAAACTTAACTATCAAAGCAAAGTCATAATTAGATTGGAGATCTACTTTTAGTGGTGCCCTAAATGCTCACCCTAAAGAACTTGGAAAGCTACTTAAGTGAAGTTTACTGCGGAAAAGTAAAAATAATTGGAATAGGCGAGCTAGGCGAAAAAATTGAAGAAGCTAAGAAGCTGAAGAGCTTCGGCTACGGTAAGCCTTACATAATCAAATTTGAAGTCAATGGCGCCGCCAGAGAAGTCGTCTTAAGCACTGTAAAGCCAAGCATATTCGACCACCAACACTTCTCCGATAGAGCCAGAATACTGCTGTGGCAACACCACGCATTCAACAAGCTGCCTAAGCACGTAAAATCAATAGATGTTGGAGCATTCACAGTTAATGGCAAAATGATATCACTTGGAAAATGCATAGAGTTCTTCATTTTAACTGAAAAGGTTGAAGGCACCTTATACCACGTCGACTTGGATAGAATAAAAGCTAGAGGCGAACTATCAAATCTCGACATTGAAAGATGCAAAGCCTTAGCCAAATACTTAGTTGACATCCACCGGGTAAAGGGCACCGACCCCTCACTCTACCATAGAAGAATTAGAGAACTAATAGGCCATGGAGAGTGCATCATGGGGTTAATCGACAGCTATCCAACCAATCTCAGCTACGTTAATCAACAATTCTTTATCGAAGTGGAAAGAAAATGCATAGAGTGGAGATGGAAGCTGAAAAGAAAAGCTCATAGGCTAAGCCAAGTCCACGGCGACTACCACCCATGGAACATAATGTTCAGAGAAGGAACC
>QMQW01000066.1 GCA_003650625.1 Thermoproteota archaeon
GTAGTTGAGGGCGGTAAGATTTATGGTCGCGGCGCTGCTGACATGAAGGGGGCTATTGCAGCTATTGTCGGTGCAGCTAAGTCTATAGTGGATTCTGGAGTTCAACTTAAAGGTGATATAATTATTCACGCAGTTGCAGATGAGGAGGCTGGCGGCCGCCTTGGAACTGGGTATTTGGTTGAGAAGGGATATGCTAGAGCTGATGGCGCAGTTGTAGCTGAGGCTTCGGTCTTCAATAAAGTGATATGCTTGAGGCCTGCGGTTAGAGGGATGTGTTGGGTTGAAGTTGAAACTAGAGGTAGAGCTGCACACGCAAGTAAGCCTTGGGCTGGAGTTAATGCTGTCCTTCACATGGCGATGCTGCTTTTAGCTTTGAAGGATTTCAAGCTTAAGTGCCCTCCGCACAAGTACTTGCCTCCGCCCACGATATCGCCGGGAACTATAATTCGGGGAGGCGTTAAGACGAACGTCATACCGGATAAGTGCACTGCGCACTTAGACGTTAGAATTAATCCTGGATTAAGCTGTGAAGGCGTGCTGAAGCAGTTGAATGAGCTTTTTGAAGAGCTTAAGAGTGGAGAGCCGGAGTTTTCGGCTTCGGCTAAAATAATTACTAGTTGTCCGCCTGCTGAAGTGGCTGAAGATGATGAAATAGTTGAATGCGCTAAGTGGGCAACTAGGTGTGTTACTGGAGAAGACCTGCAGTTTAGGGGCGCATATGGAACAAATGACTCCCACTACTTGATAATTAGGGCTGGAATACCGACTATTTGCGGTTTTGGACCTGGAGATCATGAGACTGGAAATGCTCATGGCCCAAATGAAAACGTTGAGATAGAAGTGCTTAAGATCTTCACCAAAATTTACGCTCTACTAGCCTACAAATTCACTTCAATGAGTAGTTGAAGTCACCTAACTCGCTTTGCTGCGCAGTAAATCACATCTTCAACTCTCTTAATGAATCTAGGGCACTTGGCGCATTCGGTGACTAGAACTACGTGGTTATCTTCTGGGCAGGTTAGCACTTCTATGCTGGCAATTCTATATCTTGGAGGCTCCGGCTCCCTATTAAACAGCTTCTCAAATTCATCTATTGTGAGGGCTGGCGCTAAGGGGTCCTCAAGATCAACTACAACGCTTATTCTCCTAATTGGAGTGGCTCTAAGTGGCTCAGCCTTCTTCAACGCTTTTACCTCTCGAGGAGAGGATGCTCACCCAAGGATTATCCTTGAAGAATGAAGGTAGTTCTTCAGCGACCTTTTTAATTTCAAAGCTCGCTTGAGGCGCTTTTATGGGGGGAGGAGGCTTCTTGGCTTTCGGAGCTTTAAGCACCTTTTCTTCAAGTTTGTTTAGCCTTCGATTTATCAGCAGAATTTCATCCCTAACTCTGCTCAGCTCCCTTTCAAGATCGCTTATCCTGTCGATTACGCCTATGATGTTCTGCTGCGGCTGGCTAAATTCTATTCTGGAGATTGCTACTTCCATGTTTGCAATGGCTCTCTCTAGGCGTGAAATTTTTGCTTCAAGCTCGCTTATTTTCCTTGCAACTTCCTCAACTTCAGCTGATCTCTCCTCCATCTCATTGTATTTTGCAGGCAGCACTTCGCGGACATCGTCATCGACGATTAGCATTCCTATTCCATGCTCCTCCAGCGCTGCGCTGTCGAGAGTGGTTGCTATGATCTTTGGAACTGCAGCGTAGATTAGGTTGCAGTGCTTTTTTGCGGCGACCATTCTCATGATTTTCTTGAGGAGAGCGCTTTTGCTGCTTAGCGAGCTCAGGTCCATGATGTACACAAATAGGGTTTCGCGGCTCCTCCTAAACGCCATGTCCGGCTTATATTGCTCAGAAAATTCTTCGATGGGGTTCTCTATATATCCCTCCGATGCGAAGTAGGTTCTCAATTTATCTTGGATATCTTCAATCATGGAGCTTTATCCAACCCTCCATTTTATCCCAAGACCAGGCGTAATCTTCTGGGACGGCGTAGCCGTAAACTATGCATCCCTTCCAAACGCTGAATTTTGGGTCGGGCGCCATTTCCACAACTACTTCCTCGACGCCCTTCTCCTTGAGGAGGAGCTTTATCTTGGTGGGGGCATCCACAGCTACATCCTCGAATTTCGGCGGCACTTTCCACTGGAAGTTTCCTCCGGATAGCAGTATCCTCTCGTATAGGTATGGCTGAAGCTCTATTGGGCATTTTTCCACTGCCTCTATGACTGCCTCTCCGAAGTCTATCATTCCCTTAAATAGTACTTCGCCTATCTTGACATCTTTGGGCTTGGGTAGCCCCCTCTTGAAGTAGCTTTCGAAAATTTCATTATTGGGGTTGAATATGTACTCTCCAATTAGGAATCTAGTCCACGAGTCTTTTTCTAAGTCTATTTCTATTCGCGTCCCCGGGATCTTGTACTTAACTCTGAACTTCTCTGGTTTTCTCTTTGCCTCTCTTATGGCTTCATCCAAATTTCTGGGGATGGCTCCAATGGCCTCCTTGACTCTCCTCACTATTGCCTCTTCCTTGGCGATGTCTCCGTAGCCAGCGTCGTATAGTATTTGGCTTGTTATGGCGTCGGCGTCGCCTCCGCCCCTATTCAATGCGACGATCGCTCCTCTTACTGGATATCTTGATATGGGGCAAATCTGGGTGTTTCCATGTCCGCTTTCAATGACTACGCATGTGGGAGCCTTATGAGCTATGGCCACCGCTAATGGTTGAGGGATTATCGTGACAGCTTTAACTAATCGCGTCTCCTCGTCGATTCTCCTGTGGATGTCAAATAGCTTTTCATACATGTATCTAGGCGCAACGGATGAGAGGGATGCGCAGACGTAGAAGCCCTTAAAGTCGGGGCTGATGGGCCTAAACATCTCCAAGCCATACCTAGTTATTTCATATATGACTCTCCAAGCCTTTTCATCGCCCTTTCCTATCACGCCATTCCTCATGGGGTAGATTAATCTTGAGGACAAGTCTTCCCTAGTCTCCAAGTAGAGGGGCAGCTTCTTTCCGACAATGACTTCCCTTGGAACCCCCATGATCCTATACATCATCGAAGACTTATCCGGGAAGTACCCCCTATTCTCCACAACTTCAGGCTTTTCGCCTAAAGTTATTGGGCCGAACTTATAGAAGCTGGTTCCATAGTCTTCTCCGAACGTGTACTTCCGCTTATACTTCTCGCTCATGAAGTAACACCTTGCTCAATACACAACTCAACTTTCATCCTAAAGTATTTTCTGTAATTAAATAAGCTCAATATTAAATCTAGCTGAAGCATTATAAATTCTAGGCGTAAGGTTTCCTCGCTTTCACTAGCGCTTCAAC
>QMQW01000067.1 GCA_003650625.1 Thermoproteota archaeon
AATCAAAATCGAGGAACTACATTATAAGCGATGGATAAGTGAAAAATATAAGTGTCAAGCGACTTATGGTTTTAGGGTGCGGGCCCGTAGCTCAGCCAGGAAGAGCGGTGGGCTTTTAACCCATTGGTCGCGGGTTCGAATCCCGCCGGGCCCGCCAACAAATCAATTAAATTTAAGTGAATGCCTGCTAAACGCGCCTTTAAGCAGTAATTTTAGGATTGCTACCAATTGAGGTTTGCTTGCTAAGTTGCAGCTACCTCTCCTTCGCAGGGTAGGTGCTTGATATCCCAATTATTAGCCCCGCTATTAAGCATGTCAGGCCTAAAGCGAGCGTGAAGTGAAACCATGTCTTCCACTCAAGTATTTTTGATGAAAGAAGTATGAATCCTCCAAATAAGAGTAGAATTATGCTCAACTTATAGTGAGCTTCCTTTTCCTGCGCGGTCATGGTTTCTCACTTCACTTATGCTTTAATTCTTATTTTTACCTTGTTATTTGTTTTATTTTTAAGTGATAAGTTGTGAAGTGCTTTATTGCTTTTACAAGTCTTTCCGGTGTCGGAAATGTTGGAATGCCGTTTTCCTGCAGCTTTTTAATTTGCCGGTGCGTGTACGGCCCTCCAGCCGCCATGGCCACTATGGGCTTCCCATACTTCCTGAGCTTGGCGACCTCATAAACCACTTCGTCTTCAAGCGGAGTGTCTTGAAATACGAAGAACAGCGCCAGTATGTTCACGTTTGGATCCTCCAGCAGAGCTTCACCTGCATTCAGGTAGTCTTTGGTGGTTGCGCTCCCCGTCAAGTCTACTGGATTCCCTATTAGCGCGTATGGCGGCAGCCTACTCCTCAACTTCTCAATGGTCTCTTCAGCATATGTTGCCAGCTTGACGCCATATTGCTCCGCTGCGTCCGCCGCCATAACGCATGGGCCTGCCCCATTAGTTATCATCGCCATTCCCTCACCTCTCGGAGGTGGAGCCATGGCCAGAATCTTCATTGCGTCGTAGAGCTCCTCTATGGTCTCCACCTGGATGACCTTGGCTTTTCTTAGCGCTGCCTTAACAATCTCGTAGCGCCCAGCCATTCTGCCCGTATGGGATAATGCTGCTTTAATTCCTGCGCGAGTTCTCCCCGACTTCAAAACCACGATTGGCTTTTTAGCGGATGCCTTGGCTGCAGCCTCTATGAATCTCCTTCCGCTCTTAATGCTTTCCATGTAAAATGCTATTAGGCTTGTCTTGGGATCCTCAGCAAGGTAGCTTATGAGCTCAGCTTCATCCACATCCGCCATGTTGCCATAGCTTACAAATTTACTAACACCTATACCCTCCTGAGCAAGCCACTCTAAAACCGTGCAGCCATAAGTTCCGCTTTGAGTTAGGAAGGCTATGCTTCCTGGCGGAGGCCTAATCATTCTCTCGTGAGATTGGAAGAACGTGTCTATTCCAGTATATGGATTGTAGATTCCAATGCAGTTTGGCCCTATAACTCTCATTCCATACTTCTCCGCCGTAGATACGAGTTGTTCCTGAAGCTTCTCCCCTTCATCTCCAGCTTCCCTAAATCCTCCAGAAACAACTACCATTGCCTTCACTCCCTTTCGGCCGCACTCATCAGCAACTCTAGGGACAAGCCGGGCAGGTATTGCGAAAACGGCCAAATCCACTTTATCTGGAATTTCAAGCACACTTCCATAGCACTTCAAACCCAAAACTTCATCGTACTTTGGATTTACAGGGTACACTTTCCCCTTAAATCCGCTTTCAATTAGGCTTCTCAAAATTTCATGACCTATTTTTCCAGGCTCCCTAGAAGCTCCAATAACCGCTACGCTTTCAGCGTAGAAGAAAGCATCTAGCCGACTACCCATAGGTTCACCGACCTGAATACTATTAAGCTAATATACATTAGGTTATTGAGAAAAATTTAAACCCTTGAGAGCAAATTTAAAGGAGGAAAGCTGCCCGCCGTAGCTCAGTGGTAGAGCACCCGGCTGTAGCACTTGCGCGCGCGTGACTGGGCATGAATGCCCTGCGTGAACGCGCGTCAGCTGTAGAAACCGGGGGGTCGCCGGTTCAAATCCGGCCGGCGGGACCACCCACCCAAATCTTCTTCTCAAGCGCTAGCAAACAGTATTTAACATGTTTTTCCTTAAATGATGTTGGGGGTTTAAAAGTTTGGATGAATTTTATGTTGGCGAAGCACTAATCGGCTCTGGAGATGAGGTTGCCCACGTAGATCTAATTATAGGCAGCAAGAATGGGCCTGCTGGAATAGCCTTCGCAAATGCACTCTCACAATTATCTGCTGGTCACACTCCCCTATTAGCGGTTATTCGCCCAAACTTAGCTGTTAAGCCTAGCACGATCGTCATTCCGAAGGTAACCATAAGAAGTCTTGAAGATGCAAACAAGATTTTCGGGCCGGCTCAAACCGCAGTTGCCAGAGCGGTAGCCGACGCCGTCGCTGAAGGAATAATTCCCAAGGAAAAGTGCGAGGACTGGGTTATCATAGCATCAGTCTTCGTCCACCCAAACGCCAAAAACTACAGGAAAATTTACCAGTTCAACTATGGAGCAACCAAGCTAGCCATAAGAAGAGCCTTGAAAGGCTATCCAAGCGTAGATAAAGTTTTGAGGGAAAAGGATAGGGGCGTCCACCCAATAATGGGATTTAGAGTTCAAAGACTGTGGAATCCGCCCTACCTGCAAGTGGCACTAGACCTAGACAAGCTCGACTACCTAATAAAAATAGTAGAGCAGCTCCCCAATAGGGAGAGACTAATACTAGAAGCTGGAACTCCACTGATAAAAGCTCATGGAACAAAGGTTATCGAGAAGATAAGGGAAGTTAGGCCGGAAGCATTCATAATTGCAGACTTGAAAACGATGGACGTGGGGAGGATAGAAGTTAAGAAAGCCGCGGACTCAACTGCAGACGCAGTATGCATTCTAGGAGTATCATCAAAAGCAACAATAGAAAAAGCAATACTGGAAGCCCAAAAGCAGGGAATATACTCCATTCTAGACATGATGGAAGTCCCAGACCCAATAGCAAGGCTAGAAACCCTATACTACAAGCCCGACATAGTCCTACTCCACAGAAACGTAGATGCAGAAAGAGCAGCTGCAGAAGCAGGAAAACCATGGGAAACAGAGTGGGGCAACATCAGGGAGATAAAGGAGAAATTCAAATGCCTCGTAGGAGTAGCAGGGGGAATAACGCCTAAAACGGC
>QMQW01000068.1 GCA_003650625.1 Thermoproteota archaeon
CAGAAATAATGATGGAGGGTGGATTTTCTGAAACCCTACCCCTTTTCCGAAAAAACCCACCAAATCCACCAAACCCACCCTTCATTCATGGACAAATATCAAAAAGCATTCCTCACCACATCCTCACACTAAAGAAGATTAAGCGCGGCGAGATCGATATTCCTGAAGAAGCGCTTCAAAGAGTTTACACTTATATTGAGAGGAATCTCCCACTTCAAAGAGACTTAATTAAGTTTATAGAGCTTAATGAGCTGCCAAAAGAGGCGCTTACAGTTCTCATCATGAAAGGCAGGGTAATTGAAAGAAGACTTCCAAGCGGTGAGGTGAGGCTTCTTCCATCCTACGTTTTGGGAGGATGGAGGTGTGGGTGATGAGAACTAAAAGTGTCATAGTATTCTGCTGGCATGGTTACAGAAATCCTCACTTTTGCACTGAGTGCCTGTGGAGGGAGATTTGCAGCATTTCCAATCCTACATTGACCTCTAGTGAGGTGAAGGTTTGTGCGTGAGCTAATTAACAAGCAGGGAATACTGGAGGTTGATGGAGACATATATCAGTGCACTATTGTTGGAGCGCAATTTCGAGCTAAAAGGGAAAACATCCTTTACATCGACGAGGAAGCGTACTGCAAGCTTCTCACAGGTTGTGAGAAGCCGAACATAGTCATTCTCCTAGTCAAGTTGAACTGCAAAAGTGCTGTCTGTGAGATCATGCAGAGTGGTAGTATTTGCATTAGAGAATCTAGAAGGAGAGATCAAAAATGCCGAGTGTGAAAGTTAGACTTTCAACTCTCGTTAAGCTCAAGCAACTGAAAAAGAAGTTGAAGACTGCAAGCAGCCTAGATGACGTGATAGTCAGACTGATTCACTTTTACGAGGAGAATAGGGGAGTGAGGAGTTGATGCCTGTCGAGCTATTTACATCACCTGAAGAAGTTGCCGAAAGAATTGTTCAGCGAGTTTGGGATGAAGGATGGTTTCTAATAATACCAACGAACTTTAAAACCATGACGTTCCTCGAGTGGCTAGAGTACAAGTACTACACTCCAGGAACTAAAGAAAATGCATTCTATGAGATCTCGTTGCTTCCGATGATGGCCATAATTAAGCCTAAGCCCCACTTCTACAACTTGTGGTTTAATGAACATGAGGAAGAGCTCATTCCCCTCATAAAGAAACACGGCTGCATAATAATTCTAAGAGACTTCCAACCAGCTGGGATGAACCGCGACTATAAGATAACTGGCAAGATCCTCTTAGTCTTCGAGGATAGGAATGACATGAGAAACTTCCTTGCAAAAATGATGATCTTTCACTTCATTAAGTTAAAGTTAAGATCTCCCTTTCGAGGTGTAAGTCTTGACTGAGAATATCGAGAAGATAAGAAAAGAGTTGGATTCAGTTTTAGTTGAGGCTGTTAGGCCTACAGCTCAGCTCGGAGTTGAAAACCTCATCGCCTGTGAGTTGGCTCGAGCAGTGTTCAGCAAGCCTCTTGAGAAGATTCGGCACATCTTGGAAGCCTATCTTCTAATTTCAAATGAGAAGAGAAGGGAGTTGCTAGGTATATGTGATGATGAACATGAGGAGCTTATAAAAATATATAAGCTGTGCCTAGACTTGCAAAGAACAATATTCATGGAAGATAGATACTGTGAAATGAGAACTGCAGCTATACCTTGGAGCTTCACTGCCAAGGAGATTTATAAGTACTTGGACTGGATCGGTAATTTTGTACCATACCATTACCCATTAGTCTCATATTATAAAAAGTTAGATTATATGAAGAAATTCTACTATGCAAGTAAATTAGGAAATCTAACATGGATGACTGCAAGAGAAGTTCAAACACGCTTCATACAATATGCAATGCCTAAAGTGATTCGCATAATGCGCTTATTACTCGAGAAGATCGTCACGCCAGAAATCTGGTGGCAATCACTTCAAATCATAAGTGGAAAAGTTAAGGTAAAGGAGCGAGATCAACGTGCAGCATTACAGAGTGAAGCCTAGCCTCATAGCAGTAAAGTGGCTCAGAGGAATAGAGCATATCAACTTTGGAAGCAAGCCAGTAGTCTTAATGGCTTTAGGCGTTAGAGGAGCAGGTAAAAGCGCATTCCTAGAAGCAGTAGCAGAGCATTTTTTGGCAAGCGGTCACAGTGTCCTAGACCTGTTTGGAGCCAGGAGCGGAGAAGGCTTAGCATGGCTTAGGTCACCATGGATACAAGAATTAGACCTCCCAGTACTGCTGATTAAAGGCAGAAATATAGATGTAACTTGCAGCTGGAACGTGAAAAGCTGGGATAAATTGACTCTCAGCGAATTTGAAAAGTACAGGATCATCATTTCAGCCAGCCCACTCTACATTGACAGGAACGAGGAGTTCAGAGCAGTAAACCGCATACTCGACATTCTATTCACGAGGTTAGGCTGGAGAAGGTACATTTACATCTTAGTGAGGGAAGCAGCCAACCTCATTTACTCAAGATTCAAGCATAAGGAAAACCAACTGCTAGCAAAAGCTGAGTGCGTATATTTGATAAGAGAGTCAAGGCATCATGGCTTAGCCATGGGGCTAGACACTCAGAAATTCACAAGCGTAGACGTCGATTTGCGAATACTGCTTGATTATCTAATAATTAAGACTCAAGGAGCAATAGGCTTACCTAGAGATCTATGGTGGGTTTACAGTTGGATAAAGCCAGAGTGGTTGCAGTGGGCTAAGCCTCAGTATTTTGCAATAATAAGTAGGAGGGGAAGTATAGGAATAGGTCTTTTCGAAATGCCGTCATGGCATAAAAGGCCAAGAGAAAACTTATTGAAAGCACTAGGAATTAAAGTGGAAAACAGACAAAATAACCTGAAATAGCCTCATATTCAGTAAACTACTCCTCTATACTGCAAATCCCAAATTCCCTTTACTTTTGTAAAAGAAATTCAGAGTTTAGGTACAATTCGAGTTGGTTCTAATCCTGGAAAGGCTATGCTTCTTAATCCTAGGCTTTCTGCACATTTCAATGCAGCTCTCATTGCCAATCTAACATTTTCAATACCTATTTTCATGGCAGGCCTCTCCATAGTTGGAGCGTGAATAACATATTTTGCTTTAAGCTTTCCAGCTCCAGTAAAAATAGCCTCACCAACCGGAATAGGAGCATGCTTACGCGCTTCCAATTCAATTTCAACTCCACCCACACGCTTAATAGCTCCAGCAACTCCTCCAC
>QMQW01000069.1 GCA_003650625.1 Thermoproteota archaeon
CAACATCATTTATTAATTTGAAGTGAGAGAATATTTCCGGTATATAATCATGCCTAAAAACAGGCCAACATATCCATTTTCAGCTATAGTTGGTCAGGAAAAGTTGAAGTTAGCACTTCTAGTTAACCTTGTAGATCCAAGCATAGGCGGATTACTGATCGTTGGACCTAAGGGCTCAGGAAAATCCACTGCAGTTAGAGGGCTCATAGATCTTCTGCCCGAAATTGAGGTAGTAGTAGACTGCCCATTCAACTGCGACCCCAAAGATCCAAATTTAATGTGCGACAATTGTAGAGCCAGATTTGAGCTCCACGGCAAGCTGCCAACCAAGAAAATTAAAATGCCATTCGTAGAACTGCCATTAAGCGCAACTGAAGATAGAGTCCTAGGGTCAGTTGATATTGAGAAGGCCATTAGAGAAGGAGCAAAAGTCCTACAGCCAGGACTCCTAGGAGAAGCGAATAGAGGCATACTATACATTGACGAGGTTAACCTGCTACCAGACAACATTTCAGACGCCATACTGGATGCAGCTTCAAGCGGCTGGAACCACATCGAAAGAGAAGGCTTAAACTTCACTCATCCAAGCAAGTTCATCCTCATCGGAACAATGAACATCGAGGAAGGATGGCTTAGACCTCAAATACTCGATAGATTTCCACTCTGCATCAAAGTTGAAAAAATCAGCAATCCCAAAGACAGAATTGAAGTAATGACTAGAAACCTAGAATTCGAAGAAAATCCAATAGAATTCATCGCCAAGTGGCAGCCAAAGCAAGAGGAGCTTCGAAAGAAAATATTAAGAGCAAGAAAAACCCTTTCAAACATCAATGTTCCCAAGGAACTCGAAGAAACCGTAATAGATTTCTGCATAAAACTTAAGGTCGACGGCCACAGGCCAGACATAGCAATAATCAAGACTGCAAAAGCCATAGCAGCGCTAAATGGAAAAGAGCAAGTAGATTTGGAAGATGTTATTCAAGCAGCAGAGCTAGCATTAGCTCACAGAAGTAGAAGTGGAGGACTTGAAGGTCCACTAACGCCAGAGGAAATTGAAGAAGAACTATTAACGACAATCACGAAAAAGAAGGAGGAAGAGGAAGAAGAGGAAATAAGGAAGATCGAAGTTGAAATCGGCAAAAGCGGAAAGCTGCCATCAATAGCAACTCGACCCCCCATCAAGCCAAAAAAGGAAATAGTTCTTCCAAGACCAGTAGGCATACTCTTAGTACTTGCACTATACTACATGCTATTCTACTTCGCATTTGCAGCTGGCTCAATACTATTTTCAGGAGTCATGGAGCTACCATGGGAGCAAACCATAAAGCTCATGAAGGAAGACGTCCTAATTTGGTCAGCAATCGCACTAATAATATTCACGATACTCCAAGGAATAGGAAACTTAAGGCGCGGAAAAGTAGCCTACGTAAAGTTCAAGGAACCCCCACTAGAAGAATATAGAAGAATTAAAGCGCACAGGCTCTTAATAAAAGAACATGTAGTGGAGGGGCCGCCTACAAAGCAAGTATTTGGAAAGCGAGTCTGGCAATTTATATCAATATTTGGAGCAAAAATACTCCAAACATACAGGTCAGCCATAGAAAAGGGAAGAAAAATAGCTGAAAGCATGTTCGATTTAATGATTCAGCCTCCAAGCACATTCAAGATAACACTAACTCCAGAGCACATGAGAGGGAAAAAAGCTAGAGCAGAAGTGGTTAGGGGAATATGGCTTAGGAGAGGAAAATACGTGAAGCACGCGATGCCAAGGGAAAAACCGTGGGACATTGCCCTAGCACCAACATTAAGAGCAGCAGCACCATATCAGAAAATAAGAAAATCATCAAAGCTCGCCATCAAAGTCGACATGAGCGACATAAGAGTTAAAGTTAGGGAGTACAGAGCACCCCTATGCATCGTAATACTTCTCGACATGAGCGAGTCAATGATAGTTTCACTAGAAAACGTGAAGAACGCCATTAGGGGACTACACAAAGGCGCTCACAGGCATAGAGATAAAGTGGGACTAGTAGTTTTCAAAGGCACAAGCGCAAAAGTACTTCAATATCCAACCACAAACTTGAGGGCAGTAGTCGAAAAGCTCCTAGAAGTTGGAGCCAGCGACTTCACTCCACTAGCAGCCGGAATGCTAAAGGCATACGAAATACTTAAGCTCGAGAAGATAAAAAGCAAGGAAACAATTCCCGTCCTAGTAATAATTTCAGATGGAATAGTCAACGTGCCGCTAGATAACCCCCTAACACCAGAACTCAGAAAGAAATTCCTAAACCCAGCCCAAGCAGACGTTATAGATGTAGCCAAGAGAATAGCCAAGGATAAAATTAGGACAATAATCATAAACACCGACCACAGGCCAGATGAAATATACAAGAAAATATACTACGGAGCCAAAGGAGCAACTTTCAGCTACACTCCAACAGCACTACTCATGGAAATTGCAAGAATAACCGGAGGCAAATACTATGGACTTAGAACAGACATACCAGGAGAAACGATAATCATACCGGAAGTAATTTCTGAAATAGCAGAAGCGCCAGCTAGGCTGGAAGAAATTTTCGGGCCAGTAGAGTAGAGAGCCTACTCACAAAGCCTATTAACGTAAGGCACATCTAAAATCATTGGGGATTAACTTGAAAGAACTATTAAGTTGGATAGTAGATGAGGGTAGAGCTGAAGGAGCTGACTACGTAGAAGCCAGATATCAAAAGTTCTTCAGCACCGAAATTGAAGTTCGAGACGGCAAGGTAATTTCGGCAACCCCAGGAATTGAAAGGGGAGTCGCAATTAGAGCTCTATTTAAAGGTGGATGGGGCTTCTCAACCACAAACGACGTAAGCAAAGAAGGCCTCAGATCAGCACTTAAAATGGCATTAAAAATGGCGAGGCAAGCAAGCGCAGACACTGAATTAATAACACTGGCACCAGCAACAGTAGTTGTAGATAAGGTTGAAGTTCCAGTAAAAGAACCCCTAGAGGAAACTCCCATAGATGAAAAAATAAAAGTACTACTTGAAGCCGACAAGTCGGCTAGAAGCGTGGCGCCATCAGTAAAGGCAACTTCAAACTACTGGGACTACTCGGAAGAGAAAATCATATGCACAAGCGATGGAACCGAAATTGAAATTAAAAATTCATGGATATTCTTTGGCATATGGGCATACGCCAGCGAAGCAGGC
>QMQW01000070.1 GCA_003650625.1 Thermoproteota archaeon
CAGGGCCTCATCATCTGGGATAACATGAGAGCCCTGGACTACCTGCAGAGTAGGGAGGAGGTAGATCCCGAGAGGATAGGCGTGACAGGGGCCTCAGGAGGGGGCAATCAGACCATGTATCTAGCGGCACTGGATGAGCGAGTTAAAGCAGCGGTCCCCGTGATCTCCGCCGAGGTATTCGAGAACCAAGTAGCCTCCGGGAGGTGCTACTGCGAGTGCATCCCAGGTATCCTGAAGTTTGCCAATATCCCCGACATACTATCCCTCATAGCCCCTCGTCCTCTCCTCCTCATAAACGGCGTGAAGGATAGAGGTTTCACGATCCTGAGGGCTAGGAAGGCCTTCAGTAGGGTAAAGGCGGCATACGAGGCGTTAGGGGCCGAGGAGAAGGTAGCCCTATTCGAGGTCTATGCCGGCCACGACTATAATAGGGAAATGCGCGAGGCTATGTACCTGTGGTTCGATAGATGGCTTAAAGGCAAGGACAAAACGGAGAGTGAAGAGCCTATCCTAGAGCTAGAGCCCGACCTCTCGTACTCCCTGAACTGCTTCCACACATTTCCGAGGGATACACAGACGATAAGCGGCCTCTACTACGAGGAGGCACGGAAGTTAAAGGAGCATCGCCTATCGAGGAGCGTTGATGAGTGGCTTGAACGTCGCAATATGTTGAGAAGGGAGATAATCGATGAGGTCCTCGGGGGCTTCCCGGAAAGAGAGACCATTTCAGCGCGTACGCTCGAGATCATGCACGTGGACGGGCTCTACGTGGAGAAGGTAGTGCTTCGTAGCGAAAGCGATATAATAATCCCCATGATCATAGCTAAGAAGGAAGAGGACGAAGGGACATCACCGGTAGTCCTCTGCGTATCGCCATTAGGGAAGGGCTCTATGTTAGCAAGGAAACACGTAAGGGAGTTCATAAACAAGGGCTACATGGTAGCCAGCATAGACTACAGGGGGATAGGTGAAACGAGGTTCAGCGAAGTCACCGCTGCCAAGAACTCAATCGTAATAGGGAGGCATATACTCGGAATGCGGGTCTACGATGTAGTGAGGACATTGGACTACCTGACGAGCAGACCGGACATTTCCAAGTCTGATATCTCGTGCTGGGCGGAGGACGAAGCGGGCCTAGTAGCACTCTTTGCAGCCGCGCTCGATGAAAGGATAAAAGGCCTAACCCTCGAGAGGACGCTAGCGAGCTGGGAATCCCCCAGTGGCTTCTCATATTCCCCCTCGATCTTCCCACCGAACATACTGAAATACGCGGACATACCCGAATTGGCCGCATTAATAGCCCCCAGACGAGCGACCCTAGTAGACCCGTTAAACCCCCAAAGGCAGAGGTTAACGCTTGATGAAGCGCTGAAGGTCTTCAACTTCACCATTAAGGTATACGAGGAGCTCAACGCAAGCGATAACCTCAAGATCATCGCCTCAGTATAAGGAGGCGAGATCATGTTTAAGCTGGGAATGAAACCCCTTATCTATACGTCCACCTCATCGAGATCGATCACGGCATGAGGTTGGAACCATGAGGGTCAAGTTGGCGCTCATAGGTTGCGGGAGCATAGCACAGCTAGTGCACCTACCAGCCCTTAAGAGGATAGAGGAAGCAGAACTAGTGGCCATATGCGACATATACGAGGAGGTCGCCAAAGGCGTCGCCAAGAAGTTCGCTATCGAAAAGTACTACACCGATTACGTCGAGATGCTTGAAAAGGAAGATCTAGACGCTATAATCAACACCACATGGCATGCAGCCCACGCTGAGACGACGATCGAGGCGGCCAAACATGGAAAACACGTCTTCGTGGAGAAACCCATGGCGGTAACCATAGAGGAATGCAAACGCATGATCGAGGCATGCAGGCGCAACGACGTGAAGCTGATGATAGGCTTCATGAAGCGTTTCGATCCAGCGCTTAAGTGGATACGGGAGGAAGTGAGGAACGGGAGCCTAGGCGAGCTATTCCTCATCAACTCCTGGTACTACGACAGCCTCATCCACATGGACTATGTGCGCGCATTCACGGAGCAGTTCATAAGGCCCAAAGAGCCTCCTGCGTCAAGTCCCTATACCCCTACGGGAGAGCGACATCTAGATCTGCTCCTAGCCCACGGAGTCCATCATGCGGATCTACTCCGATGGATAGGAGGCGAAATCCGCCGAGTCCGCTCGTGCTTTAAGGAGCGCGGCCAGGACTACGTGAGCACCACAATCATAGAATACGAAAACGGGGCCACAGGCTACTTCCAGCAGGCAGGCATCATAAGAAGGGACTGGGACGAAGGCCTCATAATTCACGGCACCAAGGGCTCCGCCGAAGTCAAGATACGATTCCCATACTTCAAGTGGAGATCCGAGGCGAGGATATACCTAGCTGGGAGGAAGGAGTACGTCTCTAAACTCCACCCCTTCAGGGACATGTACCTAGCCGAGCTAAGGCACTTCGTACACTGCATCCTCAAAGATGAAGAACCCGTTCCCAATGGCTACGACGGCCTCATGGCACAGAAGATAATCTACGCGATCTCCAAATCCGCAAGTGAGGAAAGGCCCATCTCAATTAGCGGGATATGAGCGGCACCTTCAAACCGGAAATCGTACTTTTACCTACTAACGTCACTGGGAATCAGCCAGCGATCACATCATCCCTAGCGAGGAGCCAGTTAAAACCCATTAAGATCGTGACAATGGCCAGTATTTCCGCTCATAACTTCCTCCTGACAGCGTAAGCAACTAACGGATCGGCTATCAAATACCCGCCATCCTTCCTCTCCACGAAACCCAGCTTCACCAACGTCTTGAGCAACGTATTGAAGGTCGAATCATCAATCTCCATGCCCTCCTTAGCCTCCAGATACCCCTTCACCTCACTCCACCTATTCAGCCCCAACGCTATGGCCTTTAGTATGTGGTAATACCTCTCCCTGCTCCTCTCCAAAAACCTCCTGACCTCCGCAACAGCCTGCAGGCTAGCCATCTCCCGGATCCTGCTCAGATCCCTCTCTCTGCACGGCAATGCTCCAACCGTAATACGTCAACCACCCGATTATACCATCGACGTGATCAATGATCTCATCGATCAACGACCTACTGACGCTCACGCTCAGTTGATCAAAGCCCTCGCTCAGGAACTCCGCGGACTCCTCACGGCTCAGTCTCCTAA
>QMQW01000071.1 GCA_003650625.1 Thermoproteota archaeon
AGAGTTTCGTGAAGACCTTAAGAAGATGTTGGGAATAAGCTTTGCTGGAATAAGACTTGTGTGGACAGAGGACTTTGAGTATTTCCTCATGGAGCGTAAGAAGCGTAGGAAGGTAAAGGATCCGGAAACTTTGAAGTACTACAAGAGCTTATTCGAAAAGTATCTTGAAGGTAAGGAGCTTAGTGAAGAGCTGATAGACTACGTAGTTAATCACAAGAACAAGTGGCTTAGAAACGTGTTTAGACACTACATCCAGTACCTGTACTACAAAAGGAAAATCTCGCCCGAGACCTTTGGCTGGATAATGGAGGTTGTACCGAGTAGAAGCTACAGACTCGATGTGAGGCCATATAAGATAGATCTTGAAGACGTGAAGAAGACTCTTGACTACCTGAAACAGCATCATAAGATATACTACATGATATATCGGGTCATGCTTGAATCAGGTGCTAGATTTGAGCACACACTCAGGATGATTGCCGAATGGAGCCCTGATGAAACCATAGAGATACCGGGATCAGCTATTGTGACGAAGAGACTCGTGTGTTTTGAAGATAGAGGTTTCTGTAGATACTACATGGGCCTTAGAGGCCCTGAAAAGCCATGTGAATGGATATACTTTAGCATAGAGTCTCTTAAGACTCTCGAAGGATTTACCGGAAAACGCATCAATAGACATCAAATTAGAAAGTACGCTAAGAGACATGGCTTAATTCTACCCAAGTACATGAGGAAGGTTGCCTGGAGGTTGATGGTCAAGACCATGAGTAGGGAGGTAGCGAGGTTCATCCAGAGCCGTTTCGGGGAGCTTCGGGTGAGTGAGGCTAGGTATGGAGATCTACTGGGCGAGTCGGATGAACAGTACCCTAAGTACCTTGAATATTTGCATAGTTTTCTCAATACCTACTTCTCACTTGATTAGTCGTTTATGGGGCTGAGAAGTATGAGAAGAGATCTCGTGAATATCGTTGAGGAAAAGCTCGGTATCAAGTTAGGTGATAAACTATTTGAAAGAGGTAGGCTTGTCATTTTCGATAAGAGATTGAAAATCAACCGTTTCATTTGGGGAGGAGCTGATATCGAGCGAGTAGAGCTAGAATGGAGGCCCCCAGTAATTTTCGTTGTTGCGAAAATCTGCCTTGGACGGTACAGAACCAAGATCCCGTTGCTAATGTTTGATATAGCGCCTGATTGACCCTGCATTGAATTTGATTAGAGCACCATCCAATGTGAGAGGGGGTACATATACCTTGATCACCTATGATGATTCTGGGTATAGTCATGAAGGTGAAAATAGAGTGTAAGGACTATGAGAAGGTGCGGCTACCTTACCCCCTGAGCAAAATAGTTGCCGCTCTCTCAACATACAAAAACGGTATTTTCATATTGGATCCCAGAGAGGCTTTACTAACAATATATGAAGCTAAAAGAGAATGCGAAAAAGCTCTTAGGAACTTCATTGGTGTAATCGCGAATTATGGCCGTATAGTAAGCCCCGCAACATCTAGCGCTATGGATATCAGAAAGTATGTTGAGATTAAAGCTGAGCCCTTATTTCCAATAGAGAATAGGGCAGAGCATATACTCATAGTGCATATCCCGAGAGAGTCAAGGGAGTTTGAGGTTGATGAAGGGATTGGTGAGCTTATATGGATTAAAGGCGACACAATTATGACAGCTATGGAGTTTATCAAAAGAATTGCTTGGGCTGTGGTGTACTATGGCATAGATCTAGGCATCGTCGCAAAGCTCATCAAGCTTAGAAAGCGTAGCGGACGGCGAAGAGCTAGCTTCCGAATCTAGTGCGTAAAGCTCTGCTGAGGTCCCTAACAACGCAACTTCTTTTTTATAGACTCTCTGCTTGTCTGGTATTGATGAAGTATTTGGTTGTTTAGAATCATGGCAGAGATTCTTGCGACAATTCTATTGATTAGTTGGAGAACCTGCATAGGTGTGAGTAGGGCATCCCAGCTAATCATTAAGTATCCTTGGTCGAGCGAGATCTTCACCACGAGCTTCCTACCATCGATAGCGACTTCAAACTCCTGCTCTTCATAGCTTAGCATCGCATGCTACCTCACAATGTAATAATCATCATTAGAGGGGTCTAAGTGGACTCCTACCACCATGCATTTACCTCTATAATTGCCCAAGACAAGTGCTTGACCTAGTGCTTGATATGCTAGGTAGACTCTTCTAGCAACCCTCTTTTTCTTCCTCCTTATACTGGAGGCTATGAGATCCCATTCCTCTCTCGATACTCTCCATTTGTACTCTTGTTTCCAAGGCCATTGAAGAGGTTCCTCATCATGTCTTCTAATTACCTCAAGTAGCCACTGTCTTACCTCTTCCTCGCGTAAGAGTTCGTGCCATAACCTATCATATTCTTCACATATTAATCTAAAGCGATTGAGCTTAGTCTCATAGACTATAGCATAGAAGCTGCCCTCCTTGTATCCTAGTTCAATAACTCTATCGCTAGGTCTTAGACCTCCCCCGAGGTAGAGTAGTGTTGCTAATGCCTCCAGCCCGTTCTTCTCTATCAAGGTCTTGATGTGACTAACCAGGTTGTACAGGTTATACGCTTGAATCAATTTAGCAGCATTAATGCTGTGTTTTGGTCTCCAGTCCTTCAATCTAGATGAGTTAAACCATCTCTTCCTACCAGCTCTGCTCCTACCAATATCTACCAGCTTCTCAAGATCTTCGAGCTTGAAATTCTCTCTAATCCTATATCTCTCACCTTCCTTAACAATAACACCTTTCCTGCCAAGGTAGCTTAGCTCGGCCCTTAGATAGTTATCCCTAACCTCTATACCTAGTTTGTTAAGGAAGCTAAGCAGATCTCTAGGCCTAGCTCCTCTAGGATTAATCCTGCAGTAGTAGTATAGAGCCTTAATGATGCCTAGCTGATGTGATCTAGTATATGCATCTCGAACCACGTTCCTAGCCTTGGACAGATCAACAGCTCTAGAGCGAAGAAATAGCGGAGATAGCTGAAGCTCCTCAGAGATATCAACATAGCTATGGACTGTGCGTTCTCTAGTAAGTAGCAACCGTGATCACCTCCACAACAACAGGTATATCAAAGTAAGGCTGTAGTTGCTTTGCGGGCATTACCGCTGTCGCTTGCTATGCGGATTCTATACGTTTCTTCTGCGTTAAGTAT
>QMQW01000072.1 GCA_003650625.1 Thermoproteota archaeon
CTAATTACTTTTAGTGACTCGCCCTCATCACCCCTCCTCATCCGCTCCGTGCCTCCCTTCGGGAGCGTGCCTCCCTCGGGCGACACGGAGCTTCATCTAAGTGTCCCCCTCGCCTAGCTCATCGGGTTCATCCACTAGTACATATAGACGGGAAAACTTATAAGTTTTTCTGTCTTACTCGTACTTGGTGTACGGATAATGAGTGAGGTATATGTGTTTACTGCTAAACTTTCTAGACTTGGTAGAGGGAAGTCCTTAGGTATCTACATACCGAAGCATGTAGCTAGGAAAATGGAGCATCTCCATGGTAAGGAGGTGATAGTGATTGTCTGCACCAAAACTGAGTAACGTAGATGAATTAATATCTCATGTGACAGTCATTGGTAAGCTTGTTCTAGAGACTACAGAGGACTACATGAGACTTGTAAGGTTGGCATGGAGCTTTAGGAAAGCTGTAGACATGATGATTCGTGAGGTAATAAACAATACCCCTATGAAGGATGCAACGAAGAAACTTCACCACCTATTACCAAACTACGTTTACCTAGAATCAGCATACAAACACGCAAAACTCATGGTTGAGGGGTGTAAATCTAATAATGGTAATCCTAGGCACATACATGTTAAGAAACTATTCATTATATCACGGGGTAATAAATACGATAAAGGCAATAGGAACGTAAGGCTAGTTCCAGACGACAAATTCTTCCGAGCACTGATCAAGTATCCTTGGGATGGTTCATGGATAGAATGTGGAGCACTCTTTGGCGAGAAATATATTCTACTGCTGAAAGAGTTACTTGAACTAGCAAATCAGAAGAAGGAAGGTTATGGTGCTCGTATAGTGTTTAGAGAGGGTAGAGTAGAGTTACATATTTCAGTGCCATTTCACCTCTATCTGAAACACTTCTCCCTACCGAAGCGTAGAGGTTATGAATTAGTTGCAGGATTAGACCTTAATAGTGATAGGATAAACATGGTTATCATAGACCGTAACGCTAGGATAGTAGCTATGAAGACTGCTTGGTTCCCTGAAGTAACACTACACGGTTTCCCTAGGGATAAAGCTAGGGATACTAGGTTGAAGAAGCTGAAAGAGCTGTTAAGCTATGCTAGGAGAATCGGTGTAGATTATGTGGCTTTCGAGAACCTCTTTGCTGTGAAGAAGCGTAGCAAGGTAGGTTCACCAAGCGGTAATAGGAGGATAACGAGGTTCGCTAAGAAACAACTCCTACAACACGGACTGCTAATGACGCTGAAACTAGGGTTAATGCCAATACTAGTAGACCCGAAGAGGACAACCCATAGTCGTGGACATGAAGAAGTAATGAAGAAGAAAGGACTAGACAGACACATGGCAAGTGCATACGTAATAGCGCATAGAGGATTAAAAGTAATTAGAAATCACGAAAAGTAAACAAAACCTGAAACGGCTTAGGTGACTCGGCAGGTCGTCCGACAGCTACTATAGCTACAGGCACCTTGCTCTCAGGTACCTTCAAGATCCTCCTCACTTCATCGATATTTCTTGGCGTCTGAATCCACACAGCACCTAAGCCTACTGCGTGGGCAGCTAGGAGTAGGTGTGTTGTTGCGTTAGCGCAGTCAAGCATGTATGAGGTCGGAGACCTTGCTGGGTCGCAGATGACGGCAATAGCTACTGCTGCCTGACGTATTGGCTGGGCGTGTGGGTGGATGTCAGCTAACCTACTCTTTAGTTCAGGATCCTTAACTACTATGAACTCCCACGGCTGGGAGTTCTTAGCGCTCGGAGCGTACCTAGCGACATCAACGATCCTACATATCAAATCGTCACTTACAGCCTCACGCGCGAACCTGCGTATGCTCCTCCTACTTAAGAGTAGGTCAATGCATTCCTCACACCGCAACCTAGAACTACCCCAAACAGTATCTAAGTTAAAGGCGATAATTACTCTTGAGGTTGCTGAGGGACATAGGTAACGCGCCCAAGCGCCGTATCAGATAATACTGATGAGGAGTGGTTGATGCGGGAAAATTAGCTTAATTGTAGGTAATATTGTTACTTTAAATGCCGTGACGAATTAAAGTAAAATATTTATAAATCACACATAAGTTTTTACCTATACGAGAGTGGTTTGAGGGAGCGTTAAGATGACATCTAAGCTAGATAAATTCATAGATGATATGCGCGGATGCAATAAATGCTTGAATGAGTGTATTGCTAGGTACATGGGTGAAGGTGTTAGTTACAAGCTCGAGGATCCATATGTAGAGCTAGATGTGTATAGGAAGTACCTACCTGAGAGGGTTAAGTACTTATTCATTGCTGAGCCCCTCTCATTTAGGTGGAGGTCCTCATTCTATGATGAGAGCATTGATGACTACTTAAGGCACTTACTCCTAAATGAGTACTTAGTTGACTTCAAGCTAAGGAACGTCAATGACTTTAAAGAGAAGGGAATGTTCCTAACGAATGTCGCTAAGTGCAGGCTGTACATGCCGGAAATAGGTGAGAAGGAGAGAAGAAGTATCGTTAGGTGCATGAGCTACATGTGCAGGGACTTCCTCTACAGGGAGCTAGAAATCATCGCTGAGAGAGGTTTAGAGGGTATTGTAATATTTGGCAACTTAGCTCTCGAGTCGCTTAGAGCTAAGTACAGGAACCTCCCAAGGTCCTCACTAAAGATAGGGATTTACGAAATAGAGGTTGCCGGGAAGAAAATAAAGACCTTAGTAATGCCTCACCCTGCTTCACACCAGTTCAAGAAGTACTACATAGAGATGTACGTTATATTGCGTGACTTCCTAATGAAGGGTAGGCTACCTGAGAGCATAGTAGATTAATAACCACTCCACCAGGTACTACAGCTGCTCTACTTCAGGTACTGGAGGTTGTGGTGGTAGGTTTATGAGTAAAAAGAGAGGGTAGATTAGTGAGTAGCTGAGTAGTTTACTCCTCTACCTTAATAGCGCCTACAGGGCAGGACGTCTCGCAGGTCTTACAGCCAGTGCACTTCTCGGGAGCTACTACCTTTGCCTTACCTTCCTTCATCTCAAATACGCCCGTAGGACACACAGCAACACATGTGCCGCATCCAATGCAGGTTTCTTCATTAACTACTGGCTTGGGCATTTGACAA
>QMQW01000073.1 GCA_003650625.1 Thermoproteota archaeon
ATATTAAGGATTATGGGAGGGGGTAGGGGGCTTTAAGTGTTTTTAACTGTATTGTTCTATATCTGGGAGGGTGGTCTTTCTTTTGATGTTGATTATTATTACTTTGTCTTTGTGGTAGTATGTTTTCTTTCTCTTCTTTTTAGCTTTGGTGGGCTTGATCTCTTTCTTGGTTATTTTAATCTAGTTTCCCTTTACGGGATCTAGTTTTATGGTGTTTATTCTATGTCCTGAGCTTGGAAGATCGCTGGGTATGTAATTTGTTCATGTAAGTCTGAGGCTGAATGGATTTGGATGTGTTTTGAGGAGGGAGGTTTGATTTTCGTGTGTAAGTTCTATGAGATAGTTGATTTTGCCTTCGGAGGATGAGGGGGGTTGCTATGAATAGCTTTGATTATATGGAAGTCTTCTGATTTTGCTTTTTTACGTTGATTTTTTCGGTGTTGATGTCTGCTGTGCTAGATGCTTTAGGTGTGGTTGGTGATAGGATGATTGATAATAAAAGAATGGGGAATGGTATAAGTGTTTTTGTGGCTTTTTTGTGGGGGTTATTTATCATGGTGTCTCTTTAATGTAGTTTGTATCCGCAGTTTGGGCAGTATTTGTATGTGGGTTTTAGTTTGGTGCCGCAGTTGGGGCAGTAGTGGAATTCTATGGTTTCTTCGGTTTTTGTGGTTCTTGTTTTTGTTGTGGTTTTTGTTTTTCTGGTGCGTTTGGTGGTGCTTCTTTTGGTTTTGGGTTTTATTTTTGGTGTGCTTGTTGTTGCTTTTTTGGGTTTTGTGGTCATTTCGGCTATTGCTTGGTTGATTGCGTTGACCCATCCTTTTGTTTTCCATACGGTGACTGTGTAGGTGTATTTTTTGTCGGCTTCTATGACTACGGCGCCGAATGATGATTTGACGTTTTTTATTTCGTTGAGTGGGATTACGTGGAGGCCTTTTTTGAGGAGGGTGTTCATTCCGGTGTAAATGTCTGAGAACATTAGGGTGAGGAGTTTGTTTGGGATGAAGATTACTCGTTTGTTTGTGAGGTAAAGGGTTCCGAGGGGGGCCATGATGCCTCTGCCGGCGTTTATGCCGTGTTGTCTTTTTAATACTTTTTCATCTGGTTCTAATAAGTCATCTATTTTGACCATTAATATGACCGTTAGAAATACTGGTCTGGTTTTTAATAAATGTTTCTCCGAAGTGGCTTTCATATTTAGAAGTGTAGCTGATTATCACGTTGCTATGTGCGCTTACAGATGATGGACCATCATAAATCTTTGAGGAAACTGGGAGGGCGGTACAATAGAGGGTGTAAAGATTATGGATCTTAGTAGTTATGATGATATTAGTATTGATGTTGGTAAAGTTATGGAGGTGTCTAGTATAATTGATGTTCTTTGATGTTTATCTGTTGTTGGAGTGTGGGTGCTTGTAGAGTGTTGGAGTTTTTAATGGTTAGAGTTGATAGATACTTGGGGGTGGAGGAGTGGTTTATGGGTGTGGGGTCTTTGATTTCGAGTGTGTTGGTGAAGCCTGTTTCGGCGGATTGTAATTTGTCTTGTACTTATTGTTTTTATTTGTCGAAGGCGGAGTTATATCCGGAAGTTAGGGTTCATAGGATGAGTGATGAGGTTCTTAGGGAGCTTGTTGCTCAGGTTGTTGGGGTTTCGCCTGGGAGGGTGTCTTTTTGTTGGCAGGGTGGGGAGCCTACGTTGGCTGGTTTGGATTTTTATCGGAGGGTTGTTGAGTATCAGGAGTTGTTTAGGGCTCCGGGTCAGGTGGTGGAGAATTGTCTTCAGACTAATGGGGTTTTAATTGATGAGGAGTGGGCTAGGTTTCTTTCTAGGTATGGGTTTCTTGTGGGTGTGAGTTTGGATGGTCCTAGGGAGTTTCATGATTATTATCGGAGGGATCGTAGTGGTAGGGGTTCTTATGATAGGGTTATGAGGGGTATTGGGTGGCTTAGGAAATTTGGTGTTGAGTTTAATATACTGGTTTTGCTTAATGATCGTAATGTGAAGTATCCTCGTAAGTTGTATAGGTTTTTGGTGGGTCAGGGTTTTCGGTATCTTCAGTTTATTCCGTGTGTTGAGAGGGATCCTGAGACGGGGGAGATAGCTGGGTATTCTATAACGCCTGAGGAGTATGGTCGTTTTTTGTGTGAGTTGTTTGATGAGTGGACTAGGGGTGGGGTGCCGGATGTTTATATAAGGGATTTTGATGATATTTTGATAAGTTATGTGACTGGTGATTCGCCTAGTTGTATTTTTGGTAGGGAGTGTGGTAGGTATGTGGTGATAGAGTATAATGGGGATGTGTATCCGTGTGATTTTTATGTGGAGCCGGATTGGTTTTTGGGGAATATAATGGAGGAGCCGTTGGAGGAGATTCTTCAGAAGGAGAAGTTTAAAAAGTTTAGGTCTAGGAAGAGGGAGTTAGCTAGGAGGTGTGAGGGTTGTCCTTGGTTGTGGCTTTGTAATGGGGGTTGTCCGAGACATTGGGAGGTTCTTGGTTTTAGTCGTAATTATTTCTGTTCTTCTTATCGGAGGTTCTTTGAGTATAGTCATGAGAGGTTTCTTAAGCTTAAGCGTGTGGTTGAGTTGATGTATTCGTTTGGTGTCTGGTGATGGGATTTATGATGTTTGTATTTTAGGGGGGAGGGTTATTCTATGGGGAACGGGTCTAGTTCTCTGGGTTGGTAGGAGTGTGGAGGGGTAACGACTGCTCCTGGGGGTGGAGGGATGTATCCTTTATGGAGTAGGGGGTCGTTGGTTTCTTTCATCCATTTGCGGAGTTTTAGGCGCATTTCTTTGAGTATGTCTTGATATTCAGGGTCGTTGGCGAGGTTTTTTCTTTCCAGCGGGTCTTTTGTTAGATCGAAGAGCATTTCTACTGGGCGGGGTTTGTTGAAGTACCCGAGTCTGCGGGCTACTTCTTTGGAGGGACCTGGGTCTACGTTTGGGGGGAACCAGAAGGGTCTCCATTCGAAGCTTCGGATGTATTTGTATCTTTCGGTTCTAATGCCTCTCATGGGGTCGTATGCTGCATGGTAGGTTAGTTCTATGAATATTTCTTGGTGTAATTTGTCGATTTCGCCTCTTAGTAAGGGTAGTATGCTTTTGCCTTGAAC
>QMQW01000074.1 GCA_003650625.1 Thermoproteota archaeon
TCCAAAATTAGGCGTCCTATACCTAGCCCATCGTGGCATATGGAGGTTCGAAGACCTCGAAACCATGTTCTCAGAAATCTTCAAGAAAAACCTTAAAGAGAACGCACTCAAACTCCTCAGCGACATCCCACATTATGATAGAATCAAAGACCTAAGCATAGTTAAAGAAAACGAAGAACACATACTTACCGCACTCACCGAACAAGGCTACATGCCCATAACAGTACTTGGTGATGGATATCTTACACTACTTAGACTCATTTTCACGCACTTCCAGACCTTACTAGGCGAAGCACATTTGTCTAGTAGTTTTTAATAGCGGTTGTGAATTCGTTCTTTAAAAACATGTGATTCTTCTCGAGAAGCCAATTGTTTAGGTTTAATCGGTAATGCTCTGGTCCAAACCCATGATCAGATAAGACTATCAGGAGGGTGCCTTTATCTATTTTCTTGAGTATTTTCTCAAGGAGTTCATCAGCTTTTTTATACACCTCCAATATAGCGTTTTTAAACGGGTTCTCTCCCGGATAATGAGGATGGCTTTCATCCATAAATCTCCAGAAAGTATGTGATACTCTATCTGTTTCAGTAAGGTGGAACAAAATTAAATCGAAACTTCCATCATTTAAAATAGTGAAAAGGAGCTCCTTTCTTCTCTCTATCATTAAATATACCTTGTTCAAGAATTCCTTCTCTTTCCCCGGAATATAGGGCGTATCTAGCTCAGGCGAGTAACCCCTCTTAACTAATTTAAAATACAAGCTGAGTGGATATGCAAAAACCCTTCCTTTTGGAGTTTCTATTCCACTAACTATTATACCATTAACCCTATACGGCGGATAAGTCATAGGAACGTTAATTGAAGCTACGCGAAAACCATGGCTACTAAGGATAGTAAGAATATTATCCTTCCTAATCATATGACCCGAAGAAATGCCAACTTTGGGGGCCATTTCACTTTAAGGTAAAGAAAGTCGTAAATACCAGTTTTACCTGGATTCTTGCCTGTTAAAAGCGAAGCCCAAGCTGCAGCAGTGATTGGCGGTATTGTGCTCTTTAGTTCTCCATAAGCTCCCTCTTCCATTAGTCTCTTTAATGTTTGGAGCTTCCCTTCTTCAGCCCAAGGCTTAATTAACTTCCAAGTAGCCCCATCCAAGCCAATCACAATAACTCTCAACTTCTTCAATTTCGCTCACCTTCCAATTTACCAAAATAATATTCTATTATAAATGCAATACATCTTAGATCAGTAACCTTAATGCGGAGGTTTCTTATTATTGGGGATAGAAAACACTAGGTTCTAGATTTGATTTCTCTCTTAATTACTCCTACTAGAAATCCTAGTCCCGCTGAAGCATACCGAACTACTTGGTAGGCGATAAAACCTAATGTCAAAATGGGATGTTTGACAAATTCCTTCCAATGTTTCAGGTATGCAGGTCTTATGGGGCTTAATTGCTTTATCCCGCGTTTCTTGTTCTTTTTTAAGAATTTTGGCAGAGTTTTCCCGTAATAGTAATTCTTGGCTATTTCCCATATAGATTTTGGTTCTCCGATATGTACCTCCTTAGCCTTAATCCTACCTACTTTGTATCCTGCCTTTAGTAATCTATTGTGGAAGTCGTAATCTTCTCCAATAACTAGTTCTTCGTCAAATCCGCCGATAGATTCAAAGACCTCTTTTTTGACAAATCTAGCAGCAACATTTAATTCATCATTCACATAGCAGTCTCTCTCTAGTTTTCTAACCTTTGACCAAAAGCTTATAGTGGGATCTGACGTATTATGAATGCATATAGCGTCGTATCCCTCATTCTCACATTTGCTAACAGCCTCTTCGATAACTGTGGGCTCTAAGATGAAATCGGAACCTACAAAGTATAGATACTTGCCTTTTGCTTTCTTCGCTCCATAGTTCATCTGTTCACATCTCTCCTTGGCAGAAATTACGAAGATTTTATCTGCGTACTTTTTGGCAATAGTGACAGTCTGGTCTTTTGATCCTTTATCCACTATTATGATTTCTATATTCTTGTAGGTTTGATCCCTAATTGATTGGAGACACTTTTCAATAAACTTTTCAGAATTATATGTAGGAATTATCACGGAAACCAAGGGAGGATTTTTCATATTGTTCATACTCATGTACTCTAACCAGTAATGTTATCCTGCCTAGGGTTTTTACTATTTTTCTCACAGTTGAACATCTCTATCGTTGATACTAGTAGCACATTCATATACGAATACTATTAATTACCTTTGTGAATTCTTCTGCTGACTTGTCCCATGAGAATTGCTTTGCCCAATTTAAGGTGTTTCCTGCTAGCTTACTCCACAACTTCTGATCTTCTACTAACATAGTCATAGCCTTTGCTAATGCTTTTATGTCTCCGTATGGTACTAGTATGCCTGTTTTCATGTGCTTTATTGAGTCTCTTAGTCCTGGCACATCGTATCCTATTGCTGGTGTTTTGCATGCTGCTGCTTCTATTATTGTCATTCCCCATCCTTCTATCATACTTGTTGATACTATTATCCATGCTCTCTTCATCCACTTGATTTTTTCTTCCTCTGAAACCGTTCCAAGGAAGTACACATCTTTAAGTTCTAGTCTCTTGGCTAACTCTCTCATCCTCTGCTCTTGGTCTCCCGTCCCTATGACAATTAACTGTACATCAGATACCTCTTGCTTGACTATCCTGTATGCTCTAAGGAGGTGGTCTAGGTTTTTGTATTTTTTATCCTTCCTACCCACAGGATTGTTGGTTTTGGATCCTTTCTCCCTGGTCTATATTTTTCGAGATCAACACCATTAGGTATGACAGATACCCTATCGGGATCTATGTTGAACCTTCTTACAAGTTCTTCCTTTGTTGACTGTGAGACTGCAATGAAGTGCTTATACACTTTGGCAATTGTCCTTTCAGCACAGCTTACAATCCATGCAAACGGTTTTGGGAGTTCTATGTAGACTACTTCTTGGTGTATGTGGTGTATTTGTGCTATTACGGGCGTCTTCGTTACTAATGGTGAATACCACGGAACAGCGTGAGCTATATCGTCTATTATGACA
>QMQW01000075.1 GCA_003650625.1 Thermoproteota archaeon
AGTATGTAGCTATTAAGTTGATTGATCATGTAATACTAAATCAAGTGATTAGCAGATTTTTCTTAGGGCACTCCTTATCTGTGGAAGAAAATCACGTACTTAAAGAGTTTATTAGGGCAAATTGCGTTTGTGAGAGAATTAAAAAGAGCAAAGTTACTTGGTTTATCTCCTTTAAATGTAGTAGATGGCTTTTCTCGCCTCATTAAGAAATTACGTGTTGATTACATTAAGTACTTGAAGTACTTGCAGAGCAGTGAGCTAAGATTAATTTCTAGTATGTGCTTCAATATATCCAAGGAATTATGCCGTAAAGATGCTAGCTAACAGGAATTTTATTGCTCATTATGCTATTAGGCACTTCTATATTTGCTTCGCTACCTGTTCTAGTGGTTTTCTTGGTTTGGGTTTTGGTTTTTCTGTTGGGTACCCTAGTGCTAGGATTCCTGCTAGTTCTAGACCTTCAGGGGGCTCTAGTACCTTGTTGAATTTTTCCTTCATGAATAGTGGTACTCCGAGCCATACCGAGCCTACTCCTAGGGACCACGCCATCAGTATCATGTTCTGGAATGCTGCTGCTATGGTCTGGTGCAGAAATATCCTTTCTTCATCTAGGTACTCTTCCCTGTGCCTGGGCTCTCGCATGTCTACGTATCCAGCGATGTATGCTGGCGCGTAGTACATTCCTGCCTCCATCCTCTGAACCCACTTCCTGACGCTCTCCTCCGGGTAGGGCTTCCTGAGCACTCTCGTAGCGTAGATTACGTGTGCTTCCTTAAGCAGCTCGTGCAGCTTCCTCCGCCTCTCCTCCGATGTCACTACGACGAAGAACCACTTCTCCACGCCCCCAGCTACAGGCGCCCTCACTCCAGCCTCCAGGATCTTACTAATTACCTCAGCAGGTATTGGGTCGGGCTTAAATACGCGTACGGAAGCCCTCGAGAATATTACCTCTGCGATGTCCGCCATTAGGGCCCCCAATCAGTTAATCGCGGTGTAGGCTAAGAAATTAACCTTAGGTTCCGCAGCCTTTACTCGATGACCAGCTCTCTATCCCTAGCTATCACTACATACATTGCTGGCATGGTAATAGCTAGTGCTAGGATAGCCGTAGGAGCTATCAGTGCCTTACCGACATTCTCTACAGGGCCTTCAGCACTCAGGTTAATTGTTATGGGTACGCTCCTCTCTAACCTCACCCCCAGCGGTGATATCTGGATTACGTCAGTAACCATCTTCCCCACGCACTGAGTAAGCACCCCGTACTCATCGTACTTAACGAAGGCCGTGAGGTCCAGCCTCACAGCAACTGGCGTGCCCTCAATTGATGTACGGACTACGCCCTCGTAGCGGAACGAGTCAGCACTCATGTTAGGGGGTCCCGTGAGTAGCCCGGCCCAGTACAGCCTGTTTAGGGCTACCCTAGCAGCATCTGCAGTAGGTGCTAGGACTAGCCCCTTATCGATGCTATATACTGCGAAGTCTTCCACCTCAGGGGCGCTGGGCATGCTCGCCTCGACGCTGTATATGTAGATTCCAGACTTGATGCTGCCTGCCTCAGCGATAGCGTACGCTGCACCACCTAAGAGTGCGAGCAGCAGTAGTGCTAGAATACCCTTAGTGAACTTACCTAGCCCCCTCCTCTCAACGAAGTAGTACCCAAACCTCCAGACATCCCACCCGACCCTGAACCTAGCTTCCCTAACCCACCTAGGTGCTAGGAGGGCGAGCAGGAGCATCCCACCTACGAAGCCCCCAGCGTGAGCGAAGAACGCTACACCGCCGAACCTAGCGTACCCGTAGATTACCTGCGTAGCGAACCAGAAGATGAGGAAGTATGCGGCATTAGTCGTGAAGCACCAGGGGAGGAGCCAGAAGAACCAGCATATAGTCATCCTCTTATGCGGGAACAGCAGGAGGTACGCGCCTAGCACGCCGCTGATAGCTCCTGACGCGCCTAGGGCGGGTATGAATATGTTGTATATGCCTGCGACGGCTGTGAGGGCTATGTGAAATATGGATGCTGCGATGCCTGAGAGCATGTAGAGCGCGAAGAACCTCAGAGAGCCTAAGACACCCTCAACCTCCCTGCCGAAGAGGTAGAGGAAGTACATGTTGAAGAATATGTGGAAGAGCCCTCCGTGAAGGAACATGCTAGTTATGAACCTGTACCACTGGGTAGGCTCCATGAGTGCTACGGGTATTAGCGCTGCCTTATCAACCCAGTAGTCGCTTACGGTTAAGAACATCTTATCATAGGTAGTGAAGAGGTATACGACGACATTAACTAGTATTAGTAGCAGGGTGACGCGGGACTTAGTCCTCACAGGCCCTGTGCCGACAGGTATCATACTCAAAGCTATCTACCCGTAGAGTGCACTATCAAGTGCTTAATCGCGGTGGAACTAAATAAATGTCTTTACCTTACTTGACGAGCGATTAGAGCTCGTACTCAATGACCTTCCTCTTCCTATTTATCGCGTCAATAGCCTTAGCTACCTCATCGACCGTCTTACTGCTCAACGCTTCAGCAATATCCCTGAGCTCCTCGTACTCAACGACGAAGACGCCCTTGAATGAGTCGGAGAGCCTTATGTGGAGCGCTAACCTCTCTGGCTCGAAGCGCTTAGCTGTCTCCCTCTTAGGGAGCTTAACAAGCTCTATGATAGCTCTACCAACCTGAACTACGGGCCTCCTCTCCCAGTCCTTCATGCTGCTCATTAGCTCTTCCAACTTACTCACTAAGTCCTTCTCCCTGCCCTCGCCTTCCCCGGATTTCCCGCTCATTCAGACCCCTAAGACCTTACTCTACATGACTTAATATAATTAGCTCAGGAACCCGCGCTAAGCGCTTGCTTACTTCCCGTACGTGCAGTACCTCTTAATTCCGAGCACCTTAGCTGCTCCGGCAGCGCTGACTCCATAGACTATGAGCTCCCTACCTAGCTCCTTAGCCCTATCGTAGATAGGCCATAGGGTTGAGTTGATGACTGAGCTGCCAGTAGCTAGCACTAC
>QMQW01000076.1 GCA_003650625.1 Thermoproteota archaeon
TGGCTGGGGGGAGCCTGTTGGTTAGAATTGCGATATTGGATTTGGATCGCTGTAAGCCTAAGGACTGTAATAGGGAGTGTTATCGCTTTTGCCCTAGAGTTAGGAGTGGGGATCAAACTGTTACTTTTGATGAGACCACTGGCAAGCCAGTAATAGCTGAGCTTTTATGCTCGGGCTGCGGGATTTGCGTTAGGAAATGCCCATTTAAAGCAATTAAGATTGTTAATTTGCCTGATGAGCTTGAGGAGGAGTGTTCTCACAGGTATGGTCCCAATGCATTTAAGCTTTACAGGCTCCCCCTACCTAAGCCTGGCATAGTTTTAGGGCTTATAGGTCCAAATGCTGTTGGAAAGACCACTGCATTAAAAATCTTGGCTGGAGAGATCAAGCCAAATTTAGGGAGGCACGACTCACCTCCAAGTTGGGATGAAGTGATAAGGTATTATCGAGGCTCTGAGCTTCAAAATTACTTTCAAAAGCTTTCACGTGGGCGACTTAGGATATTTCATAAGCCGCAGTATGTGGATAAAATCCCGCGGGTTGTCAAGGGTGTTGTTGGAGAGCTTTTAAGGAAAGTTGATGAGCGTGGCGTGATAAGTGAGCTTAGAAGGTTGCTTGAGCTCGATGCTATTTGGAGTAGGGACATTTCCGTGCTAAGCGGAGGTGAGCTTCAGCGAGTTGCTGTCGCAGCGGTGGCTTCTAGGGATGCTGATGTCTACCTGTTCGACGAGCCTTCAAGCTACTTAGACGTGTATCAGCGTATGCGAGTAGCTAAAGTTATTAGGTCTCTCGCAGGTGATGGTAAGTACGTCATAGTTGTTGAGCACGACTTAGCGGTTTTAGATTACATTTCAGATCAAGTCTGCATTTTTTACGGTAAGCCGGGAGCTTACGGCATTGTTTCGAGAGTTCACGGCGTCCGCGTTGGAATCAACATTTACCTTGACGGATATTTGCCCGATGAAAATGTCATGTTTAGGCGTGAGCCCGTTAGATTTGATGTAGCTCCAAGTCAAATTGAGTGGAGGCCTGAAAGCGTACTTTTGAAGTGGGGCGGTATGGTTAAGAGGCTTGGAGATTTCACGCTTAAGGTTGATTCAGGTGAAATTCACGTTGGAGAGGTCGTCGGCATTTTAGGTCCGAATGGAATCGGAAAAACCACGTTCGTCAAGTTGATTGGAGGAATTATTGAGCCTGATGAAGGTTTTGCTCCTGCATACGGCTTGAAGATAAGCTATAAACCTCAATACTTGACTCCAACCTATAGAGGTAGCGTTGAAGCCCTCCTTAGGAAGGCTGCTGGCGAGAATTACGGCTCGTCATGGTTTAAGGCTGAAATAATAGAGCCGCTAGGCCTCCAAGAGCTGCTTGACAGAAGCGTTTCCGAGCTAAGTGGAGGTGAGCTTCAAAGAGTTGCAATTGCAACTTGCTTGTCGATGGATGCGAACATATACTTGCTAGACGAGCCCAGCGCTTATCTCGATGTTGAGCAGAGAATTGCAGTTGCCAGAATTATTAAGAGGATTGTTGAGGGTAGGGCGGCCGCTGCTTTTGTCGTTGAGCATGACTTGATTGTGCAAAGCTTGATTGCGAATAGCTTGATGGTATTTTCGGGGGAGCCTGGAGTTGAGGGGCGAGCTGCAAGGCCAGTTGGGCTTAGGAAGGGGATGAACGTTTTCCTTAAGGATGTGGGTGTGACTTTTAGGAGAGATCCTCAGACTGGTAGGCCTAGAGTTAATAAGCCAAACTCCTGGCTGGACAGGCATCAAAAGGCAATTGGCGAATACTACTACTATGTCCCCAAAAAGAAGAAGTAGAATTAATATTTATTGCTGTAAATAATCTTAAAAGGCTGCAAGTTAAATTAATTGGTGGTGATTTAGGTGGGTAGGATAACTGTTAGCGTTATTAAGGCGGATGTTGGAAGCTTAGCTGGACATCATGTTGTGCACCCAAAGCAAATTGATGTTGCCAGGCAAAAGCTGCAGATGGCTGTTGAGAGCGGACTAATCATTGATTATTACGTGTTCAATTGTGGAGATGACTTGGAGCTTGTCATGACTCATAGGCGCGGCGAAAATAATTCTGAAGTGCATGAACTGGCTTGGGAGACTTTTAAGGAGGTTACTGAGAAGGTTTCAAAGCCACTAAAGCTCTATGCTGCTGGCCAAGATTTGCTTGCTGAGGCTTTCTCTGGAAATATTAGGGGGATGGGGCCAGGAGTAGCTGAATTGGAGTTTGAAGAGAGGCCCAGTGACCCTATAGTGATTTTTGCAGCAGATAAAACTGAGCCTGGAGCTTGGAATCTCCCTCTCTTCAGGGTATTCGCAGACCCATTTAATACTGCAGGTCTTGTGATAGATCCAAAGCTTCACCAGGGCTTTAAATTCGTTATTCTCGACGTTTTCAAGGGTTTGGAAGTTGAGTTGGCGTGCCCAGAAGAAATGTACGATTTGCTTGCATTGATTGGGACTCCAAGCGGGTACGTTATATCTAGAGTTTATAGGAAAGACGGATTGCCAGCAGCTGCAGCTAGCACAACTAGGCTTTCACTTATAGCTGGACGCTATGTAGGTAAGGATGATCCAGTATGCATTGTTCGGGCCCAAGCTGGACTGCCTGCTGTTGGAGAAATTCTGGAAGCTTTTGCTTTCCCGCATCTCGTTGCAGGATGGATGAGGGGTTCTCATAATGGGCCTCTCATGCCAGTTTCCCTTAAGGATGCTAAGTGCACCAGGTTTGATGGGCCTCCTAGAGTTGTAGCTTTAGGCTTCCAAATTAGAGATGGATACTTGGAGGGCCCAGCGGACTTATTTGACGATCCAGCTTTCGACTGGTCTAGAAGATTAGCGATGGAAGTTGCGGATTACATGAGGAGGCACGGCCCATTCATGCCTCATAGACTCGGCCCTGAAGAAATGGAATACACAACGCTTCCCCAAGTATTAGAGAAGCTTAGAAGCAGGTTTAAGAAAGTGGAGTGAA
>QMQW01000077.1 GCA_003650625.1 Thermoproteota archaeon
ATAGATACATTGACCACAACTATGAATGATTTTGCTCAAAGGATAATAAAACAAGTTGAGAATATACAGAACACATTTACACGAATACAGCAAATCCTGCAGGAAGCACTTTCAAGTGCTAATAGTCAGATAGAAACAACAGCTCAGAACGTAACTATGGGACTCAAGAACTTGAGTAGTGATATTGAAGGCGAATTCAACAAGATATCCAAGAATATGAAGGAGAACTTCGAGGCTATGAGCAACGAAATAAAATCCCAACTTGATGAAATGTTAGCGAATCTGAAGCAGACAACAAAAGCTACGCTAAATGAGTTTTCCTCGGAACTCTCATCAAAAATAGCAGATCTTACTTCGAGGCTTAATGAGACTAAGGAGAAAACAACAAGTAGGGTTTCTGAGAGGGCAGATGAGCTTAAAAATACCATGAACAACATAGCAAAGACTTTTTCTGAGTCGATAGAGCAGGCATCAAACAAATTTATGGAGGGAATTAAAGAGATCAGTGAGACAACAATATCTAGCATATCGCAACAAATAGAGGAAATAAATAGAGTCTTAGAGAATCTCAGAAAGAATGTTGAGGAGTCCTTAAAAAAGACAATTGAGGATACAAATAGAAGTATCTCTGAGTTAAGAGAAAACATTGTGAATTCGCTGAGAATGAGCACTGAGGAGGCTATATCAACTATATCAAAAAGGGTTGAGGAGGAATCTACAAAGCTTGGGGATAGAATAAGATCGATGTTTTCGGAGGCTATATTAAAAGAGACTAAGAAGGTATTAGTGGGATTCGAGGAGACACTAGATGTAATGCTTAAGCTCTACGAGGAAACTGTCAAAAAAGCGATGCCCGAGAAGAGGACTGTATGGCTTGTGAGGGGGATTAGCGGAGTTGAGGCCCATATAAAGGATATGATAACAAGGGCAAAAACATTTGTGATACTTGTGTTACCATCACTAGACCAGGTACCCCTAGAGAGAATAGCGGGTCTTAGAGGACTTGTAAGGGTGCAGATAGTAGCAAGAATTTTGCCATCTAGCTCATCTCATATCAAGATACTAAATCAGCTTAGAGCACGAAGAGGAGTCCACGTAAGAAGCTACGAGGAGGGAAACATAATTGGTTGTGTGATTGATGGAAAAGAAGCTGTTTTCGCCGTAATTCCTCCCCGTGGAGAGGTATATGGTATAGCTACATCGGATGAAAACTGGGTAAACACACTACAAGGCTTTCTCACATACATATGGACCACGGCTAGAGAAGTCAGATAAATACTGTTTGGGGGCATGTTAGAGAAAACAAGGATACTAGACACTATTAGACTCTTTATTAATTTTTAGGAAGGAATTGTGATTCTTCTCTCTGTGGCTTCTCCTTAGGCTGATATAGCAAAAAATCGCTATTATCCATATAGCTACTATAGGTATTAGCCCAGATACGAAGCCTATCCTAGGATCTTCAACTAGGACTACATATGACCCAAAGGAAAGCCCAGCATTTATAGCCCCATGGGCTAAAGTGGGGTAGACAACACTATGTGTTTTCTCCACTAACCAAACGAGGAAAACGCTTATTCCCGTCGTGAACGCAACAAATTCAAGCATCAATGTTATCTGCATATATAGTGGTACTTCCATCAGTATATAGAGAACCGAGTATATAGGCCAGTGCCAGACCCCCCAGACCACACCAAGTATTATTAATGCTTTCTCTAAGCTATATGACTCTCTCAGCCTCGTCCATAGAAAGCCTCTCCAACCTGCTTCTTCGCCGTACGCTGGGAAACTATTTATTAAGGTCGCGGAGATATGTGTAATTATAAGCATCAATACTATTGTACTTACGGGGAATTCTATTCCCGTAGATTCTCTAAGTGCTTGTCGAATCTCTGAGATTACCCATGACGCTAACCAATCAACGGGTACAAACGGGGAGGATATCAATGCTCCAACATATATCACTAAGTACGGATATATGAACGAAAGCAATAAAGGCGTTAGAACAAATACTATCTTAGGTTTAACATTAAGTTCTTCTAGGGATCTATGGGTCATCATTTTATTCGCTATTAGCGCTGAGACCAAGGGATAGAACATAGATATTATCCCTAGTATCAGAAAGAGTAAATCCCCGAAGGACTTCACGAGAAAATAACCTATAACCCATGTTACTGTCATTAATGTAAGTACGGTGAAGATAAATAGTTTTATGTCTTTATCCAACTCTAACACCCACTATGCTAGGTTTTCATTTGTTACTCATTAAATTTGCTTAAAACAACTTTTGTCAAGAAGTAGAGTTTGTATTTCTGTTGGGAGGTGTTGTGCTATGGTTACAGTAATACTTTATGGTGATCTTAAGCGCCGAGCTGGAGTCGAAAAATTTGAGATTGACGGTAGAGGTAGAACACTCATAGAGATCCTAAAAGAAGTATCTGAGAGGTTCAATATAGGCAATTTAATATTTAGGGAGGGGAAAGTTCGTGGTGAGCTACTAATTCTGGTTAATGGTGCGGATTGGAATTCCCTCGGACTCTTAGGGAGGCCTGTAGAAGAAAACGCAACGATAAAGCTTATACCTGTGTGGCATGGTGGATGACATTGTCTGACCTCATAGAGAAGGCAGCTAGGATCATCGTGAAGTCAAAGAATTTAATTGCGCTCACAGGAGCTGGAATAAGTGCTGAGAGCGGAATACCAACATTTAGAGGTGAAGGGGGTTTATGGAGTAAGTATAAACCAGAAGAACTAGCAACACCTGAGGCATTCATGCGGAATCCTCGTATTGTGTGGGAGTGGTATGCTTGGAGAATAGATCTAGTGCTTAGTGCGAAGCCGAATCCCGCTCATAGAGCTCTAGCGGAGCTTGAGGATATGGGTATTCTGAAGATAACGATCACTCAGAATGTTGATAATTTGCATGAACGTGCAGGAACAAAGAAACTCATTAAGCTCCATGGCGATAT
>QMQW01000078.1 GCA_003650625.1 Thermoproteota archaeon
AGAATACCAATATCCACAGATGACTACTACATCATAGCAGCAGCCTACGGGCCAATACCAACCAAAAAAGTACTAAGCAACCCAGCTAAACTCCAACAAATCAAAAAACTGGGTAAAGAAACGCTCCGGCACATCATGAAGGAACCAACGCCGGAAAACTTCATGAAGCAATGCAAGAAGTTCGCAATCAAATCCGGGTTCATGACAGGCAGAGTCAAAAAAGCAATTCAGGAAGCCGAGAAAGCGGGAGCAGTAGGAGCAACCCAAAACATGATTGGAGAAGCAATCCACGCACTAACCCCCAAAGAAAACCTGGAAAGCGTATACAACGCATTCACAAAGCACTTCCGCAGAGACAAGATAGTAATTGCCAAAATCGACATTAAGGGGCCAATAATCCTAAGCGCATGACAATAAACCAGCAAAATTTAGTGGTGCCGCGGCCGGGATTCGAACCCGGGTCTTGGGCTTTCCCCGCGCAGCTCACACGAGCTCGAGAGGCCCATATCCTTGGCCGTGCTAGACGACCGCGGCAAATGCGTTACTTAATCACGTTAATGGTGTTACTCCTAACCCCTGCGGTTTCGGTCTATTGTTAGAGTCCCCTCATTAATTTCATAAACTTTTCTATCTTGAACCTCAATTTCCTGGCAAGCTGCTGATGCCATTAGGTTGATGGGTTAAGTTTATGGGTTTTCGCGCTGTAAGCATTTCATCAAGCATTTAACTTCCATACGTACTACTTTTTATTTAGTAGGATTTTGACTGGAATTACGTTTTTGTTACTGGTGGCGATCGAGGAATTGGACGCGCCATAGTGCTTAGATTTGCCAGGTCGAATTTCACCGTCGCCTTTTCATATCATAGGAATAGGAGTGCATCTGACGAGACGTTGAAGCTCATTGAGGAGATGGGTGCAAATGGCTTCTACATCCAAATGGACGTATCTAGTGAGAGTAGCGTTAAGAGGGGCTTCGATGAAGTTTCGAGGAGAATTCCCTACCTGAACGTGCTTGTCAATAATGCAGGTGCAGTATTCTTTGGAACTATTGATGAGACGAGGCTTGAGGATTGGGAGAGAGGGTTATTAGGATTAATTTGACTGGAGCCTTCCTAACTACAAAGTACTTCCTACCCCTATTGAGGAGGGCTCCATGGGCCAGCATAGTGAACATGACGAGTATTGCTGGTCAGACGGGAATGTAGTTGCATCAGCAGTTTACTGCGCATCTAAAGCTGGAGTCATCGGGTTAACCAGGAGGTTAGCGGTTGAGTTGGCTCCTAAGATACGCGTTAACGCCGTGACGCCAAGCTTTATTGAAACTGAAATGGTTAAAGTTTTCATAGACACGCCTGAGAAGAGGAGAAGAGTCGCAGATCTACATCCACTAAAGGATATTGCAAAACCTGAAGATGTAGCTGAAGCAGTCTACTTCCCAGCCATAGAGCGATCGCGATCCATAACTGGACAGACGCTGGGAATTAATGGCGGAAGATTCACATTCTAGCCTTAACATCTCTTTTCATCATAGCTCAATGCAGTAAAGCCAATTTAAAGTGCAGCGCATATGAGTTTAATAGTAGCTTAAACCTAGGTGAATGGCCGTGTCGAAGAGCCAATTGGATGTGGAGGTTAGAACTCACACGGCTCTCCATGTGGTTAAAGGAGCTGTGAGAAAAGTTCTAGGCGCAAAGTGGACGGCCTCAACCTATGTGAAGGGAAATCATGGAAGGTTGACGGTGAAGTTTGATAGGAAGCCCACCATGGATGAGGTAAAGGAGATTGAGCGCTTATCCAATATGAAGGTGATGGAAAACGTGCCAATCAAAGTCGTGGAGATGGATAGGGCAGAGGCTGAAAGAATTTTTGGAGATGAAATGTACGATTTATTCCCCGTACCAAGCCACGTGAAAAGACTTACAATCGTGATCATTGAGGATTGGAACATAAATGCATGCAACAAAATGCATACGAAGACAACTGGAGAGATAGGTGAAATACGCATAGAGAAGATTAGATTTAGAAGGAGTAAGAAGCTGCTGGAAATAAGCTTCAACATATATTAGGTTTAGCTCTTACTCTTAGTAAGCTAAGATTGCCACTCACTTAAGGAGGGTTCCAATAAGTATTATTGGGCTTAAAGCTATAATTGAAAGTACGAAGGTTATTGCGATTAGTTGACTTACTGGAGGGAAAATGCACATCACTGCTGTGAGGATTAGCAGCGTCACCATATATTTAGAGAAGTCTCCCTTACCATAAACTTCACCTTCCGCATCAGCCTTCTCAAAGCTTGGCTTCGAGTATTTAAGCAGTAGCAGCGTAAGCGCATACCAGAATAGGATTGGCGTCCATGGAACAATGCCTCTAGGTATTCTCTCCGGAAGCAATAGGAAGAATGTTGATGCGTAAAGCATGGTTAAGTACGCTGCTAAGAGAATTAGCCCCTTATTGCTTAGCTCCAGGGACTTCAACTTCTTTTCCTTGGCTATTCTATTAATTAAACATATTATCGCTATGCTGCCAGCCATTGATCCCAATGCAGTTGCCAGATCATATTTGGAGTTTGTGCTTTGAAGGCTTGCGCCAATAAGTAGAATTAAAAATATTAGCAGCGTCTTTCTCCTGCTCTTCCTCAAGTATCGCCTATGGTTTGGGAGGAAATCGCCGCTTAAAACTTCGTAGGTTAAAATTGGAATGATGAAGGACATCACTGGATGCCAGAAAAGGACGAGAGTTAGGAATTCGGCCCAAGCTACTCCTAGGAAGGTTCCAAACATTGGGCCCTCCGCATCGAAGTACCCTGCCCACAAAACCTTCGTAATCCACGACTCGTAAAGCCCAAAAAGCATTCCCCAATAATATAACTGCCTCAACGATGTCCTTCCAGTTTTAACAGCTAAATTCAATAGAAATAGCG
>QMQW01000079.1 GCA_003650625.1 Thermoproteota archaeon
AGAGCCTGAAGAAGACTATAGAAAGGCCTTTAATCTTAGACGCTTCAGCCTTGATAATGGGGTTCGACCCAGCGGGTGTAGAGAACGAACAATATACGGTACCGTTGGTCGAGGAGGAGCTTAAAAAAGGACTGGCTTCGGCTAGGTTGAAAACCTCGATCAAGACTGGAAAACTGAGGATTAAAACTCCTGACAGAGTCTTCTTAGAGGAGATAGAGAAAGCAGCCGAAAAAGTTGGAGATACCCTTTTTCTATCAGAGGCGGATAAACAGGTTTTAGCTTTAGCCCTAGAGTTCAAGTCTGCTGGAAAAGATCCTATAATCGTCACTGACGACTATTCGATTCAAAACTTAGCGAGCTCGATGGATATAGAGTTTAAGCCCTTAACGACCTTCGGCATAAAGTTCCGTTACGTGTGGACTCTATTCTGTCCTGCTTGTGGGAGACGTTATCCACCTAAAAAGAAGGTTAGGGTGTGTAAGGTATGCGGGACAGGTCTCATCCTTAAACATGTTAAGGAGAAGCCTGTCAGAAGTTAAGGGATTCGCCGGCGAGCACTCTTTATTTTTAGTAAGCGGATGAAGTCAAGAGTAAAAATTCTGTCTTCTTCTTGGGAACCTAGCTCACCTTTAAAGTTTCGGGTATCATACTCCATAAGACAAACAGCTTCAAAACCTGAGCTAATATTATGAAGGTTAATACGTGGGTTGGGCTCACAGCACTCCAGATTAAGCCTCCAACGAGCGGCGCAACCACGCTTATTATACCTCTGAAGACCCCTAACAAGCCATACCATCTTCCAAGTAGACGTGTAGGAACAAGTTCCGCGCTCATCGCACCCTGGGTAACGCCTGCAAGCATCCAGAAGCCTTGAAGAAAACCGGAGAATATGAGAAAAGCAGGGTTGGAGGCATAGATGACAAGTATCAAAGAGAGACAATATACAAACGTCGTTATGTAGATAACCTTCTTTCTGCCTATCGAGTCGGCTAGCCTGCCAGTCGGTATGGCGAGTGCGAGAGGTATAAGCATGGAGGCTGTTGCCATGGCCCCAAGTACATATTGGTCGCCTCCTTTAACCTCCTTGATGAATAACGGTAGGTAAGTCGAACTCGTGAAGAAGGATAAAGTAGACAGCGACATACATAGAATCCACTGTTTAACGGCTACCCCTTCCTTTAGAACCTCTCTCATCCCTGCAAAAAGCCTTACAGACGACTTTATATTCCTTATTTCAGGCAAGTCGTTATATTCCTTCGCTATAAATAGAAAGACTAGGATGAAACCGACAAACTGTATATAGTATAATGGTCGAATACCTTCAGGCTTTAATCCGCCGAACCTCGTTATTATCGCTGCAGCGACTAAGGGAGAGAATATACCTGGGACGGCGGACAGTGTATCGCAGAGCTGCATGCCCGTTGCCCTCTCCTCATTCTTGAGGTAACTGCCACAGACCATCGGGCAGGATGTCATCAATATCCGAGTAGCCAACATGAATAGAAGCATAGCCGGGATCATGTATGCCCAAGTCGGGGCTTCGGCGAAGATGAACGAAGCTAAAGCCGTTAGGATCGTTCCAAGCATGAGACTCTTCTTTATTCCATATCTGTCTGCGAACCAGCCTGAAACGGGAGATATCGAGGCTCCGGCTAGGCCTCCTAGGCTGTTTAGGAGGCCTAGCTCGAAGGGTGTAGCTCCTTTTTCCACTATATAGACCGACTGATACTGCTGTGTGAGAGAAGATAGGAGAGTGTTAAGGGATACTCTAACCATATTCACTTTGAAGGGTTTCTTCTGTCTCTTAATGAACGCCCAGACTCCTCTAATTCTATGCATATGCTCACTTAACGCTTATTTCGGAATCTTTTACTATCGACTTCCACGATATAAAAATGTTCTTCAGCGAACCTTAGGTCCCACGTTCGACTGTTAGATACTAGGCTTCTTTAATCCGGAAAACTCTGACACTCTACTCGCTATTCTCCTATACCATTCAGGCAACTTTAGATCGTCCACTCTTCTATCTGGCGTGTAAGGCTTCAGGTCCAGTACGGGAGTTCCGTCGTATAGGTCTAAGTTGTCTACCTTAAGGAAGCGGTCTTTCCGCTCGATCAGCCTAACTATAGTTAACGCTATCGGGTTAGGTCTATGCGGGGAATCACTGCAGAATACTCCAACTTCAGGTAGTTCTGTTAAAGAAAAACCGAACCTCACGAGCCTCCTAAACTTAACCCTTAACACCTTGCGCTGCTCCTCGGTTACCCGGTCGAGGAATGCTATGACAAAGAGATGCGAGAAACCTTCTATACCTTCTAAACCTTCACTGAACTCCTCGAAAACCTCTATCGCACCCCTCACGCCCTGCAAAGAACATTTGATGTCTTCCTCGCTTACGTTCGTATGCACGACACCGATCGGTTTTATAACGGCTGCCTTCAACGAGAGACCTCCTTAGCCGTCACTTACTACCTAACCGTGAAGACTCATATAAACCCGTAAATCGCATACTTTCGTGGCGCGCTTGCTGCTCCTTATTCACGCTTCTCATCAAAGCGCTTTTATAGTAGTAATGTAAATTATTACACTCTAATGTATATTGATACAGGAGATGAAGGGTGAACGGATTCAGACTCACCACTAAGAAGCTAGCCTTCACAAGCGTCTTCGCAGCTTTATCCGCCGTAGTCGCTGAGTTCATACCAGGAATACCTATCATAGGAGCTCAAGGCAGTATAAAGTTCGATGCGGCGTTAGCCCCGATCTGGGGTATAATATTGGGTCCTAACCTAGGCTTTTTAGCCGCCCTTATCGGCGGGTTAGCCGCAGCCGGAACCAACCTCTTAAGTGTGTTAACCTCGTTCTGCACGGCTATCTCAGCTTATGTGGCCGGAGCCTTAACTCA
>QMQW01000080.1 GCA_003650625.1 Thermoproteota archaeon
GACTATCAAACTTATAAATTCTCTTAAAGTAATACCTCTTTGGCGAAGAGAATGTCTAGAGAGCGTACAGAAGAGGAGAAGATTCCATGGATTTTCCTGATACCCTTTATGGTTGTCGCTGGGTTCTTCGGGACGGTTTGGCAGGTTACCAGTCTCCACGGGTGTTGGATGAACCCGGCTACTTTCAGCTCCACCATAGGCGTAGTCATTATATGCTACTCTGCTCTAACAGCCACGCCTTTCATAGCCTTCTACTTCGCGGGTGCCCTCGGCAGGCTGGGGTTCTTCAAGAAGAAGGTAAACCTGGCGACCCTGACTTGGCTATACACCACGACCCTATGCCTCTCCTATTACCTGGGTATGCCCGAGTCAGGAGCCTTCTGCTCGAACTACGGTGCCTTCCTAGGTAACAGGATAATGTCTCCTCCAGAGGAGACCTATAGGCTTGTCCCATGGTTCATGGCTCCGCCGGTAGAGGTCGCCAAGCAGATACTAGAGCCAGGTCCGACGCCGTGGGCCGACCTGATGCCTATGATAGTTTTCTGGTGGATTTTCATGGTCATCCACGGCTTATTAACGATGTTCGTCGCGACCCTTTGGAGGAAGAACTGGATAGACGTCGAGAAGGTTCCGTTCCCCCACACCCTTGCGGCCTACGAGCTTCTGGTAAGGGTGGTGCCTGAGAAAAAGGAGAGGCGTGGAGTCGAGAGGTTGACATCGCCTTTTATGTTAGGCCTCCTCCTCGGGCTGATAGTATGGATCCCCACGATATTCATAGAGCTGTTCCCCTGGTTCCCCGATATCTACGGTTGGAGAACGAACACGTGCGGCTTCGGCTCCTACTTCATCCAGCCCGGTGAACCTCTATCCAGCATAATAGGCATGGCTAGGATAGAGAAGGAACCTCTAGGAGTGGCAATAGCGTACTTCGCACCCCTGCACATACTCTTCAACATATGGTTCTGGTGGCTCGTGCTGGTGATACTCTCGCAAGTAGCCTACATGTTCGGGTACTACACGGCGATCCCGGAGACGCCGGGTTGCGGCAGGGTTTGGTGCGGGGACATATCCATCTCGTACGGCGAACCATTCAAATGGACCTCGGTGCTCATCGGCGGTATGTGGAGCCTAGCGATATTCCTGCTGGTCCTAAACTGGCGCTACATAAGGGACACTCTCAGGGCCGCGTTCGGCGGGATGAGCCCAGGCGAGAGGGCCGAGTTCGAGAAGAACGAGCCGGTAAGCTACAGAACGACCTACCTGATGATAACGGTATTCTTCGTAGCGGCCATAGCGGTCTACGCGGTGTGCGGCATAAACCTCCTGTCAGGGCTCCTAACGATCATAAACATGCTCGTCCTATGGTTCGCCTCGATGAGGTTCATCGGTTTAGCTGGGATATACTACCGTAAGACCGATAAAGGCTATGCCCTGCACAGGCTCCTCCTGTGGCCTAAAGCCCCCGAAGTTATGGATAGGGACTTCGTCCTATCCTGCTTCTTCAACACGCAGTTCACCGACGCGCCCGATAAAGGAGCCGGGACCGGCGGGAACTTTCTGACAGCGTTCGAAGCCTACAAGCTCGCCTCCCTCACAGGCATAAGCTCCAGAAGCGTGTTCAAGGTTCTGGTAGTGTCCATAATCATATATTCGCTAGTCAACATACCAGCATTTCTGTGGATAGCCTACACGCTCGGGATCACGAGGCTACCTGGGAGCTGGGGCATGTACGGCTGCAACGCCCTGCTTGAGAGGTCCGCCAACCCGCAGACGTGGAACAGCTGCCCCGGGACTGAGCCCTGGATACCGCACTTCACCGCCGGCTTCATATTCGTAGCCCTTCTAAGCTGGCTCCACGCGAGGTTCGTCTGGTTCCCGTTCGAGCCAGTGGGCTTCATCCTGGGCATAGGGGCTGGCTTCGAGTGGGGGTTCTGGGACCTAGCCCTCGCGGCGTGGATCCTCAAACTCCTAACGCTTAGGATAGGCGGAAGCAAGCTCTACGAGGAGTACGGCGCACCCTTCGCCGGGGGATACATAGCAGGCCACATGCTAGCGTTAATACCAGGAACCATACTAACAACCATAAGGTTCTTCGTACCGTTCTAAACCCCAATTTTTATTTTAACTCCTTTTCTATAACTCGTTTAAACGATAGGAGGACACGCACCTTAAGTTCAACTATGACTAGGTTTCTGAGTCACTCCGAGGTGTCCATCTCCTCGCTCGAGACGACTTTAGGCGGTGAGCTCTCCTATACAGGTTGCCCTGAACGCGATCGCCAACGTCTTTAGCGGTTCTAACCTTCGACGTACACGTTATTATACCATGATGTTATTCAAACGTCTTCAACGGAATTTTTCCGATCATCCTACGAAGATAAAGAAATTCTCAGGTATACTACAGGGGGAAGATTATTCTATCGGGGTAGGAGTATACGTTAAACCGTAACCCTCTAACGAAGCCCACGAGTGTCACGGCAAACCGTTCAGCCAGGGCCAACCCCAAGGATGTCGGAGCCGAGATCGAGGCGAGCAGGGGAATACCGACCCTAGCGGCTTTCAGAACCATCTCAGACGACAACCTACCGCTGCAGGCTAGAAAAACCCGTCTAAAATCTTTGAAACCCTTCAGGACGTATGATCCGACGGCCTTATCCACCGCGTTATGACGGCCCACATCCTCTTTCAGGATCTTAAGCCCCCTAGCGTCGACCAGTAGAGCCGCATGTACACCTCCGGTTTTACGGTACAACGCCGCGTTTGTGTTGAGCATCTTTATGGCGTTTAAGATCTCCTCGTAACTCCAACGTGCATCGGAGTCTACCTTAAGGTTGGAAATCCTGTCTAGAAGGCTCAGCGA
>QMQW01000081.1 GCA_003650625.1 Thermoproteota archaeon
CCCCTCCTCCTAATCTCATCTTTAACCTCATTTAGAAGCCTCTCAGCAGCACTATAATTTTCAAAGTACGAGTAGCGAGCTAATGTAGCTATGTGCTTTAGCACTGCCCTCCTACTCCTACTAATTATAGGCATCAAGCCACCCCATACAGGCAAGCACTTAATTTCCCATTAACTTTGAGCAGCATAACGTAATTAAATTATTTTCTTAATACTTTGTGCGGTGGAAGGCAATGACCACAGCGGAGCTGAAGGCCTTCTTCAACCCCAAAAGCATAGCCGTGATAGGCGCATCAAGAAATCCAGCTAAAATAGGATACCAACTGCTAAGGTCAATAATATTAGCCGGATACGAAGGGCCAGTTTACCCAGTAAACCCCAAAGCCAACGAAATAATGGGCCTAAAAGCATATCCAAGCGTGCTTGAAATCAAAGACGAAGTCGACCTCGCAGTCATAGCAGTACCAGCAAAGATAGTTCCAAAGATAGCTGAGGAATGCGGCAGGAAAGGCGTGAAATGCATCATAGTAATTTCAGGGGGATTCAAGGAAGTAGGAGAGGAAGGAGCTAAACTCGAAGAGGAAGTCGTGAAAATCGTTAAGAAGTACAACATGAGGTTGATGGGGCCGAACTGCATAGGAGTATATGATCCCCACACCAAAGTAGACACGCTCTTCCTACCGCCCGAGAGGGCTTTAAGGCCAAAAGCTGGAAAAATAGCATTCATCTCGCAGAGCGGAGCAATGGGAGTAGCATTTCTAGATTGGCTAGCCATGGAGGAAATTGGAATAAGCGCCTTCATAAGCTATGGAAATAAGGCGGACGTCGACGAGATCGACCTGCTGGAATACCTGATGGAAGACGAGCAGACAAGAGTAATAACTATGTACATTGAAGAAATAAGCAAAGGCAGAGAGTTCATAGAAGTCGCAAGAAAGGTCTCAATGAAAAAGCCGATAGTAGCCATTAAAGCTGGAAGAACCCAAGCCGGAGCAAAAGCAGTATCATCCCACACAGGCGCACTAGCAGGCAAAGATGAAATCATACAAGCAGCATTCAAGAAAGCAGGCATAATAAGAGCATACGAAACCCACGAGCTATTCGACTACGCAAGAGCCCTTGCCGCAGAGAAAATCGCGTGGGGAGATAATATTGCAATAGTAACGGATGGAGGAGGAGCAGGAGTGATGGCAACGGACAAGCTAACGGACAAAACTCGCGGAGCCGGACTAAAATTAGCAAAGCTCAGCGAGGAAACAATTGAAAAGCTCAAGGAAATATTACCTCCATACGCCATACCTCACAACCCAGTGGACCTAACTGGAAATGCAACGCCAGAAATGTACAGGGAAGCCCTAGAAGTAGTTTCCAAGGATGAAGGAGTAGATGGAATAGTAACCATAGTCCTAATACACCCCCCGGGAATGAATGAAAAAATCGTGGACGAAGTAAGCAAGGTATTTGAAAAGTCGGATAAACCAATGCTAATTGCAGCTACAGGTGGGCCGCCAACCCAAAAAATACTACTTGAATTCCAGAGGAGAGGCATTCCATCATACCCTGAAGTTGAAAGAGCAGTAAAAGCCATGGCAGCACTAGTCGAGAGAGGCAAATTTTTAAGAAAAACTATTTTTAAAACTTGAGTTTAACTTCATTAACGCTTATATTATGAAAAAAGGCATAATAAATTTGAATGCTCAGGAGGTCATTTAGTTGAAAGCCAGAGTAGCCTTTGAAACTAAGCAATACGTGATTGTACTGACAGATGAAAAGTTGGAAGTCGACTTAAAGGAAGGACCTAAGGCATTTCTGGAATACATGGTTGAAGAGCATAAGAGCCTTGAAAGAATATTGGGATGGGCTATGAAGCACTTATTCCCAAAAGACATATACGTTGAAAATATTGAGAGGGCATACCTAACACCGGAAGGAGAAGTAGTAGTTGAAGAAAAAACCCCCGAAGGAACAAAGGCAATCAAAATCCCAGAGCTAACAAAGGAGCAGGGAGAAATACTAGTAGATGCGATCAAAAAGTTGCTGGAAGAAAAGGGAAAGTAGCATAAGTCCACCCTCCAATTTCATTTTTATTTTACATTTCCACCATTTTTATCCGGCCTCCTCAACGACAATGGGCATTTAGAAGGCAAGCTAGCGTTAAAGAAATCAGCATACTTTAGAAGAGTTGAGCAATACTTGTAACGTGAAATAAGTTCACAGTAATTGCTGCAGCTTAGCATTGCCAAGTCAACTAGGGAGGCCAAGTCACGCATTGAGACAAGCATTGGAGAGCCGTCAATCACGTGGCCGCACTTCAAACACTCATAATTTCCATCAACAAAAACAAGCTTCTCACCACAGTAGGGGCACTTCAAAGTAAATGGAGGCTTAGGAATCCTGCGCTTAGGAGGAAAAATTATTGGAGCAACAAAACTCGCAATGGATAAAGCCAACATAATCAAACCAACATAATACGCATAGCTTGGACTACCAACCCCACTTGAAACCCTAATTTCATAATCAACATAAACTATCAAGTAAACCCCCACAATCCCCAGCAGGGCTGCAAACACCAAGCTGAAGCGCCTAACACCCACCCTACTTAAAATCCAACCGCTCAATCAGCACACCATCAGATACTCACACAAATGTCCTATATAAAGGAATTAGCTCAACATAATATCCACTTATTCCAAATAAATGCAAAGAAAAGGGGAGTTTTAGCCGCCGCCCCTAAGTTGGGGTTGGCGGAGGAACTACCGCTACCCGCCGCCTCCTCCAAGCGTAGTACTCGTAAGCCACTAAGTAGACTATGATTGCAACCACTATTGGCAG
>QMQW01000082.1 GCA_003650625.1 Thermoproteota archaeon
CTCCTCAGGCATGTGGCCGGCCTCCCTAAGCCTATAAACTTCATCCCTAGTATAACGCCACACTATATCCCCTCTAGACTCGAACTGGAAGTCCCATGGAACAACGAGAACTATGTCCCCCTCCCTCATCCACATCCTCTTCCTATACCTGCCTGGAATCCTACATACTCTAACGTAGCCATCTGCGCACTTGACCTTAGCTCTATCAAACCCTAAAAGCTGAATTATCACTCCTACAACTTCACCCTCAGCTGGAATTCTAAGCTCAGCCTTCTCCTCATACCGCCCCTTCTTCCTTCTGCGCCCCAAAATATTCACCATCCACCACTAGCAATAAAGCAGCCAATTATTTAAGCTAATCTAGGCTGCTAAGCAAAACCGACAATGTAGATTTTCCCATTCAGCTTTATAAATCGAACTTCACTCCCCAACTTAACCTCAAGCTCCTCAGGCCTCTCAACCTCATAGACCTCATAGGAAGACAAGTCCATCAGCTGAACGGTATCCCCATAAGCCGAAAGCACAACTGCAGTTGGAAGCTCATCCATTGAAGCGATCTTCTCAACCTCACCAGACCAAACGGCCTTATAGCTTATCGAGCAGCGCCTCCAACTCCTCAAATCCAGACCGAAAAACCTTCCACCCCTAAAACCCTCAAAGCGTATAATTGAGCTTCCAACCCTAATTACGTCGCCGAAAGTGAAAGGAGGAAGCCTAACTGAAATCGTCAATCTGGAAAGCCGCTTACCAGTAGACTTCTCAACTCCAATCACCTTAAAGGTCTCCTTAAGCATAGCTCCAGTTTCATCCTTAATTCTGGAAGCAATTAGCTTAGCAATTCTAGTGCTTGCAAACTTGAAGTCGAAACCCCCAGTAACCCTCTTAGCTTCAACGATGTAAGCGCTCCTATCGCTCTCAATCTCCCTTGAAACCAGATTTTCAACCAACCTACATATCAGAGTTACTTCATTCCTAGTCAACTGGCGATCTTCAGCTCTAACCTGAACCGTAGCCACATAGTATTTTGAAGCCATCTTAATGCAAATGGGGCAGCTCACCCGCTTAACTTCAACCTCAACCACCGCCTCCTCCTCATACTCGGGAATAGAGGGGTGAACGCTTCCAGAAGCAATAATTCTAACCACAACCCTGCCCTTACCTCTAAACGCCTCGGGGACGACCTTAAAGCTGCCTCGGCCAGCTAACTTAACGCTCCTCCTAACAGCCTCCGCCGAAGCTTCAAAAGCTGGATTACCTGTCCTGCACTCAACCCACCGGCCATTAACCCTATAGGCGCCGCATGAACTGCAAACCTCAACTTCAAGTCGACTTGGAACGCGAATCAACTTGTGGCGAGCCCTATAGCAGGACCAGCACAAATTATCTATTAAAGGCTCATCCTCGGACTCGAATTTGCCGCAAATAGCGCAAAATCTCCTCACAACTTACACCCATCAAACCTGGCTAAATGATCTTCACGAACTGAGCATGAGGCTGACCCTCAATCCAAATAACTGCATCTTCATGAATTATCCCCTCCCTAATAGCGCTAGCCACAATCTCCTTGCCGACAATATTCCCTATCGAAGCGGACTTGAGCGCGACAATTGCTTCCTCGAGCGTGACAAGCCTTCCGCCATAAAAGCTCTCCTTAATCTCAATTTTAATCCTACCCTCCCTAAATGTCCTACCAAGAATATCTGCATCGCAAACTGCGACCAGAATATCCTTGCCCCTAGACCAGATATTCATGTAGAAAAGCTTTTCACCGCTGCTACAGCAATCCCTGCTCACACCATACACCAATCAAAAATAAATTTCAACACTTATTTAGCTTCCTAAATCCCCCTAACCGAAATGCTCGTTCTAGCTCCACATGCAGTGCAAACGAGAATGAACACCCTCCTCTCCTTGGTGACGTAGGTGTCCGGAGCCCCGCAAATCGGGCAAATCACGAAAAGCTTAGCATACCTCTCAACGACGTTGTTGATGGTTGACCTAGAAAACCTGCCTTGAAGGAGAAGCCGCGAATCCTCAATCTCCCCAGCCGTACCAATCTCCCTCAAAATGAAGCGGGCAACCTGCTTCGGCTCCCTATTCAGGACGTCGCAAATATCCTTAAAATTGTGAATTATCGTCCTATTCCCAACTATGGAAACCAATGCTGATGGAATCTCAAATCTCTCAGCCTTAGTCACCGTCTTAGGAACCATAGACAATGCCCTTTCCAGAAGCTCCTCATAAGTCCATTCGCTTACGCTCTTCAAGGTAAATCCTCCACCGCCATATCGCCATCCGCAAACATAAAGTTTTCTCCACCCTCAACCTATTAAATCGAAATCATTAAAGTTAATTATCGGTGATCCAGTTGGAGTACATCATCATGGCGAAGTCAGCGGTAACCATGAGCGAGCTAGGAGTAATCAGGGATGCAGCCATAGTGGTCGAGGAAGGCGAAGTAATTGAAGTTGGAAGGCAAAGCCAGTTGAAGTCCAAGTACCCAAGGTACGAGAAGGTGGACGCATCAAACTGCGTTGTAATTCCAGGCCTAATAAACGCCCACACCCACATGGCCATGAGCCTGCTGAGAGGATACGCGGACGACCTAATGCTACACGAATGGCTTGAAAAGTGGATCTGGCCCCTCGAAAGCAAGATGAGCAGCCGAGACATATACGTAGGAGCCCTACTAGCATCAGTTGAAGCAGTCAAAATGGGGACAACAACGGTCAACACCATGTACCACTACAACCCAGACTACAACGAGGCGAAGGCAATCCTGGAAGTGGGATTAAG
>QMQW01000083.1 GCA_003650625.1 Thermoproteota archaeon
CATTAACTTAATCTATCCTGTTGACCGTGATCTAAGCATAGCTTATGAATTAATTAGGAGTGGGCTGAGTGACTTATTTGACGCGATACTCTACGCAACCTCTAAGAGGACAGGTATTAAAGCTATAACAACTGATGAGGCATTAGTGGATTTCCTAAGAGCAAGAGGCTTTAGTGTGGATAACTTAATCCTAATCACTTAATGAATTTGAGGTTGAGAATCCATTACTTGTGAGCGTTCCTAGAAAACTACAAGTGTTGCTCGTAACACCTAGTAGTTTCTGTAATGTCTTATCTAGTGATTTAAGGACATTTATAAGCTTTCCTACGTGGTGAGGCTTATATATTTTTTCCGATATATAGTTACACGACACCTACTTGAGGGCTAGCTGCATGACGTATTTAGCTCTCATGGTTAGTAACTCAAATGCGGATCCTCACCTGGAGGGTGAGGTACTTAACTTTCTTTCTGAGGTTTTACTCCCTAAGGTTATTACCCGCTCGGTTATTGAGAGGTACTTACGTAAGGCATTCATGAATAGGTCCTGGTTCATGCTCGATAGGTTTCAGAGGGCCCTCCTCCGTGTAGCTCTCAAGGTCGTAAGCACAGTTAAGTCACCCACACTCATTAATGTGTTAAAGAGAATATTCATAACGATAGAGCTAGGTAGTCTTAGGGGGAGGGCCCTCTACTACGGATTCCTCCTCGCCCAAAGAATGGGCGAGCTCCTCACCTCACTCACTAAGAAGTTAACTCACATCATGCTCCTAGGTATTAACTACCTCAACAACCCACCACTCTATAGAGTACTAGGATAGTTACGGAGATCTACACTTTTGAATACTAAAACCATGTGGTATACGGACTGAGATGAAGGTTGTTGAGGAAGTAGTAATTAAGGAGTTTAGAGGTATAAGGAGGTTAAGAGAGACTATCAAGCTAGCTAAATATAACTTAGTCATAGGTAGGAACAACGTAGGTAAGTCAGCATTACTTGAAGCTCTATACCTAATGGCGATGCCTTGGGAGGTCTCAGTACCTTTAATAGGTAAGAGTAGGTTATCAATCATAAGTGAACTTCATGGGGGTTCTCACTCATCGTTAGTATACGGTTATAGTGGACTAGCTAGAATAACTTATAGATTAGTAAACAATACCTTCTCTGAAGTAGTGTTATCACCTAAAGGCTTAAAGAGGATCTTAATCGATAATAGGGAGTGTAACCATAATGAGTACATAACACATATAGCTAGATCTTTAGGTGTTAGGGGAGGTAGGGAGAATATAGTAGATATAGTTAATAGGTTAACGTTCTTAATACCCAATGACACAGTATTCAACATTAAATTATCTGGTAGTCTGGTTAGTGAGGATGTTTGGAATTCAATTATTAAGTATGGTCTCCATAGAAGGGTTGTTGAGGAGTTAGTTAATCCTATAGTGTATGATAGGTTTACTGAAGTCCTCATTGAGAGGGGAGCTCTTAAGTTACGTAAGGAGGTTGGTGGTGATTTAGGACCTCTATACATTCATTTAGCTGATTTAGGTGATGGTGTTGAGAGGGCGTGTCTTTCAGCTCTAGCTTTAGAGTATGTGAAGCCTAAACTCGTACTTTGGGATGATATTGAGGTTGCGGCACATCCAGGACTTATTGAGAAGCTTATTGAGTGGTTAGTAAGACGTGACTGGCAAGTAGTTATAGCAACACATAGTCTAGATGTACTCCTTTCATTCATTCACGTAAGTCCTAAAGACTCCCAAATACTACTTTTAAGGAAGACTCCTGACGACGTAGTTGAGGCTAGGTCATACAGTATAGAGGAGATTGAGGAGTTCATTGATAGGGGTATTGATGTGAGGAAAATCGTAGATGTATTGGAGTTATGAGGCTGGTTAAGGGAGGGTTAGTAGGTAGGTTTGCAGCTATACTACTACTTGGTAACGGTACTAGGGATGAGAGGATTATTGGGGAGGTCATGAGTAAGTTCAATCATAAGAAGACCATACTACTACCCACAATACCTAGGAGGACAGGTATTGAGGCTATTATAGATCAACTAACCATACTATCCACAACCACCAGGGTTAACACCTATATTGTAGTGATTGATAAGGAGCACTTAAGATCGGTGAAAGAAGTAGAGAGTAGCCTTAAGAGGCATGGATTCAGCATATCTAGGATTGAGGACTTAGGTAGTGATGCATTAGTCATTGAGTGTGTTAGGGGTGGGAGGAAGGTAGTAGTTTACGTAGCGTTAGTAGGTCTTAGTGATAGAGGGTGTATTGAGGAGTGTCTAGCTGGATTAATAAAGTTAATATATGGTGAGGATGTTGAGCCAACTAAGGAGTCCTTAAGTAAGTGGTTAAGTAGTCACGACATGAGTGATAGGGATATAGTGTCAAGAGCTAGTAAGGAGCAGTTAAGGCGCGTATTTCCAGGTCTATTAAGGGTTATTGAGGTACTAACAGGGAATTAAACTTTACTAAGAGGTCTAACTACGCTGTTTAAATAGCGGTTATGGAGGGTAGGGTTAAGGGCTTAAGTGATGTGACTGTCGTTATTCCTACTCTTAATGAGGCTGAGGCTATTGGTAGGGTTATTGATGAGGTGTTGAGTGTTGGTGTTCCTAGGGAGAACATTCTCGTTGTTGATGGTGGTAGTACTGACGGCACGGTCGATATAGCTAGGTCTAAGGGTGTTAAGGTCGTTAAGCAACGTGGTAAGGGTAAGGCTAATGCGTTGAAGA
>QMQW01000084.1 GCA_003650625.1 Thermoproteota archaeon
GTGTGGTGGGGCGATGCAACTAAGCTTGGGGCTCTACCTGTAAGATTGGCGGCGAAAATTGAGGATGATGATAAGGCAGTAGCAATTGCAAAGAGGATAGCTCTAGCCGGGGATTACCGGGCGAAGGCCTATGCGCATAGCCAAGTCATGGAGTTCATTTATGGATCGTACCTCGAAGTTAAAGGGCTGGAAGCCATGATAACTCTAGCAATATCAGTTTTAAACGTGTCTTTAGTAATGTTATCTTCAGTTTATGAAAGGCGAAGAGAGGTAGCTACACTCTCGGCTTTAGGTTTAAATCCAAGTCACATAACAATGCTATTTACGGCTGAGGCGTCAATAATAGGAGTGGTCGCTGGGGGCTTAGGATACCTGCTGGGCCTCGCATTTTACAGGATTGCCAATTTCCTAAACATGCTAATAGAAGTGTATCCGAAGGTTTCAGCTAGCTGGACTACAGCTACAATTAGCATTGCAGTAATCACGTCTATTGCAGGTGCAATACCTGCATTGAAATCTTCAGTCATAGTTACTCCATCGAGGCTAATGAAGTGGAAGGCGGACATCGCGCCAAAGCGATATGGAGAGCCTTGGATATTCATTATACCAGTGAAGATTGATGAGAGTGAAGTCAATGAAATGCTGCAATTCGTATTCAACAAGCTAAAGAGCTGGCTTGGTGTTGAGGGAGTGAAGTTCAAGGATAACACGATCAGGTTCAGGTACTCCGTTGGGAGGGGAACCATGGGGGCTTCAAGTTCAGCAAATCAATTCATAGTTGAAAGAGATGAAAAAGGCGAAATTAAATTGAAATTGATAGTGAAAAGCTATGGAGAAAACCCTGAAAAGCACGCTCATGACACTGCAAGCCTTGTGAGATCGATCATCCTGCGGTGGAGAACTTTAAGTAAGCGCTGACCTATCAATAAGCTCCCCAACTATTTTACCACCAGCACTTGCACCTATTCTATTTACGCAAGCCTCAATCATTGCAAGAGCAATTTCAAGATTCCTTATGCCGCCTGCAGCTTTAACTCCAAATTTCGGCCTAACAACGCTTCTAATTAGCCTCGCATCACGAACTGTTGCTCCCCCGCTCCCAAATCCTGTTGAAGTTTTCACGAAATCTGCTCCACCATTAACAACTGCTCTGCACGCTTCAACCTTTTCCTCATCAGAAAGGTAGCAAGTTTCAATTATGACCTTCACTATGGCATCACTTCTAACACTCTTAACTTCCTCAACTACACTTTTAATATCATATTCAAGGGTAGCTAAATCTTTAGATTTAAGAGCACCCGGGTTGATGACAATGTCGATTTCAGAAGCGCCAAGCTCTACAGCTCTTCTCGCTTCATAAGCTTTAACTTCAGATAAATTTGCGCCGAAGGGAAAACCTACTACAGTCCCAACTTTAATTTCGGTTCCTTGAAGTAATTTGCATGCTAATGGGACATAGTGGCTGTGAACTACGACGCAGATGAAACCGTACTTTCTGGCTTCTTTACACAACATTTTAACTTCTTCAGCTGTAGCTGTTGGCTTAAGCAAAGTTAAATCTATCATTTTAGCTAGCTGACCGGGATCCATGAGTTCCGCAAGTAAGAGTAAAATTTTAAACTTAAAAGTTATATTGGTCTTCGAGCGTGAGCAGCGTGAGCAAGAGCAGTGGAGAAAGAAAAGTTGTCAAGGAATTCCTCAACTACCTATTGATGCTGATATTGGCATTTGCTGCAACCCAGGGAATACAGCTGGGAGCCAAATACATTTTACAAGTTGAAACGCCATTCGTTGTTGTCGCTTCTGGAAGCATGATTCCAACGTTGAATGTTGGGGACATCCTTATAGTTCGGGGAGTGAATCCAGAGTCGTTGCAGGTGGGGGACATAATAGTCTTTAAGCCTCCCTCACCTTACTGGAGAGGTATGCCTTGGGTTCACAGGATAATCGATAAGAAGGTAAGGAATGATGGATTGGTTTTCTTTAGAACTAAGGGTGATGCTAATCAAGCTCCAGATCCTTTTTGGATTTCAGCTGAAAATGTGATTGGAAAAGTTCTTTTGAGAATACCGTATATTGGTCTAATAAGCTTAACACTTAAAGGATGGACTATCCCCGTTATTGCTATAATCGTTATTTTGGCTATTGTAATTGCTTTAGCTATGAAGGAGTAAGCGTAGGAACATTATTAAGGAAGCCTTAGTTAAACAGTATGGAGCGAAGGAGGAGATACCATGCGCAAGCCCTCTGTTAGAATTGAGAACGTAGTAGCCTCCGTGGTTCTCGACCAGTACATCGACTTGGAGGCAATAACTAGAAGTGTGCCAAACGTCGATTACAATCCGGATCAGTTTCCTGGCCTAGTTTTTAGGTTAAATAGACCTAAAACTGCAACGTTGATATTCAGTTCTGGCAAGATGGTTTGCACGGGAGCTAAATCTGAGAAGGATGTTAAAAGGGCAGTTAAAAAAATAATTTCTACCCTTAAGTCTAAGGGTATAGTTATAGTTGGTAAGCCTAAAATTACTATTCAAAACATCGTTGCATCAGCAAATTTGGGGATAGGTGTTAACCTTGAGAAGGCCGCGCTCCTACTGGAAAACGTCATGTATGAGCCAGAGCAATTTCCAGGACTAATCTATAGGATGAGTGAGCCAAAGGTAGTGCTATTGCTATTTAGCTCTGGCAAGATGGTTTGCACGGGAGCTAAAAAGGAAGAGGAAGTATACGTTGCAGTTAACAA
>QMQW01000085.1 GCA_003650625.1 Thermoproteota archaeon
AGAAGTAGGCTCTTCATCTGGCGCCTCTTCGAGAGGCCGACCTTAGCTAGTAGATCAGCGAAAAAGCCATATGCCTCCTCTTCATGGTCTAAGATCAATAGCTTAAGGGGATCCTCCTTAGCCCTCATATATGTTCCTCCTACTCGGGCAGGCTTCATATAACGGACATCGGATATACCCGCTCCTAGTAAGCTTAAAGCACCTAGTATTGCTCCTACACCACCTACGGGCCACGAGGGACAGCAAATGTAGCTTATAGGGTGCTGAATTAAATAGTTCAAGGGCTATGCCATGTACTTCGACCCTAACTAAGTTATAGTCCTTTAAGGCTATGCTTATAGGTGTGCTGATAAGGCCTAACTTGCGAAGCACCAATAGGAGATCGTTATCGGCTGGGGGTAGAACCTGCTTTATGAAATGCTTAGGGATGGGGAACAGGTTCAGTAGATGTATGGAGTACACGTAGTAATCGGCAGCCTTTATAGTAAGGTAAGGGAACAATATAAGGGAACGCTTAATCACCTCTATGGGATCATCTTCCCAGGCCTTTTCCTTAACCAGCCTGAGGAGTACGCCTATATTCCTGTACCTAGTGCTGTAAGGGGATACTTCCTCCAACGCGAATTTAGCTAATGATTCCGCATGCTCCTCAAGCAGGTGGAACTCGTAGTTTCTCAGGTATTTGACAAACAGCCTTATAGGCAGTTCCTCATCCGGGACTTTCTCTTCTCGATTCTTAATTGACTCCTCATAAGCCCATATAAACGTCCTAAGCAGGGCACATTTAGTAGCATCCTCAATACCCTCAAGCCTATGGCGGGTACCACAGAGACTTAGCTCTTCCTTAAGCTCCTCTTCCCAAGGACGTTGGTTCCTCTTGATCACCTCCATTATCTTGAGCTTAACGCGGGCGATGGTCCTTACGCTTTCCTCTAAGAGGCGTAAACCACCTACCTTGGTCAATAACAACAGGTTAGATATCGTTAAACGCGGGTTTGACTCCAGGATCCCCCAACTACCATTAGGCTTCTGCATATCGAGTAGCAGATAGACGCCGCGACTTAGCTCCTCATCGCTTATGGCGTGATGTACAAGCAATGCCTCCAGTACTTCAGCAAGGGCCCATGGTTGGTCAACTCTCTGCATTTTCAAACTAGCTATCAGCCAATCCTTTATCAATGATATAGCACGCTTACGCCTATCCTCCTTCATCGAAGGGCCTAGTATTCGTAAGGCCCTAGCTGTGACCTCTATGTCCCACATATCCTCCTTGAGGAACGTACCCCGCCAATATCCCTGAGGTTCTTGAAAGGATAGCAACGCCTTGCTAGCATTGGCTAGGATTTCGTCATCAAGACCTAAGTTCTTAAGCCCCTCGATTATGGCCAACGTAATCCTGAAAGCTATCCCTCTATCATTAACGAGCCTGTAGTAATCTAATTTGACGTCGTAATCCATCCATAAGCCATTATCGAGCTGAGCTTCCCTTAAGAAGTTAATGCAATGTATCATTATCCGCTTAGCGGGCTTATAACCGCGTATTAGCGATAATGTCCTGAATATATCGGCGGTCAAGAGGATTCTGCCATACCCGCTTTGATAGAAGGATCCATCCTTATCCTGACGCTCCTCTATGACGCGAGTGACTATATCAGCTAGTTCAGATACTCCTGAGAGAGCGTAGAGTAATAATCTATAGTGCAGGAGCCCCATGGAGAGTAGATAGCGCACGGCCCGCGATATCGACCTAGCTATAGCGATACGGCCTAGCTCCATTAGAGGTCAGCTCACTAGAATATATAGTTAGCCTTCTACGCCTATAAATCGATCAGTTATGTGAGGAGGCATGAGGTGGCCCCGGAATGAAAATCTTAATCATACATGAGGGCAATAGGCCAGATCACCCTACGTACATGCTAATGAGAGCAGCTAAATCCATGGGGCACGAGCCGTTCTATGTGCGCATGAGTAGGATAGACCTCGAGATAGGTAATAAGATAACGATGCGCGTACAGGGTGACACTACCCTAACGGCATTTAAAGCTGGGCTCATAAGATCTTTTGGCTTTCTCTTAAGCTTAGCACAGTTCCTCCGCAGGATTGCCCTTTTGACCGCTCTTGAAAGGATCATGCCCCTCATGAACCCCCCAAGTGCCCTCCTATCCTCCAGGAATAAGCTGCTAACTACACTGATGCTTAAAGAGGCAGGAATAAAGGTTCCCTATACGTTCTCCACGGAATCCCTGAGGTCAGCCTATAAAGTAGCCGATACGTTAGGTAGTTCAGTGGTCAAACCCATAATCGGATCGAGGGGATATGGCGTAGCATTATCGCCTAATCCTGATACAGCGTTCATAATGCTTAAGGCCTTACTCTCCAACAAGGAGCCGCCGCTTATCCAGGAATACTTAGGCGGAACGGGCTATGACATAAGGATAATAATCGTCGGAGACAGGGTACTAGGAGCTATGAAACGCGTAGCTAGTAAAAGCTGGAAGACCAATATAGCACAGGGGGGCAAAGGTGAGCCCTATGAAGTAGACGGCGAGCTTGAAGACCTAGCCCTTAGAGCCACTAAAGCACTCGGCTTGTGGTATGCTGGTGTCGACGTGATTATTAAGGGAGGTGAGTATTATGTGCTCGAGGTTAACGGATCGCC
>QMQW01000086.1 GCA_003650625.1 Thermoproteota archaeon
CCTTAAGCCTTATTTATTAGTCGCACGCTTATTTAATTTGATTGTCTGTACGTGAAGGTGATTTGATTGGGTTTGATCGGCGATTTCATTAATGAATCCCGCATTTTGCCTAGAGTTAAATTTGAGGATTACCTTTCAGTTTACTTAGGCGTTCGGCCGTGTTCCTTCTTTACTCTTCCAGCCGAGCTTCCTGATGGAAGCAAGTTTGGGAGAATTATTGATGAGAGGTGCGCTGAGGACTTATCCTTGTTGATGAAGACCAGGGATCTTTATTTGAGGAGCCAGCTAATTCTGAGGCTGCGGAACAAGATTAAGAGGCTTTTCAAGGAGATCGTCTTGGAGTCCGACGTTTTCAAAGCTCATGAGAGTTGGGCTAAAACTTTGGGCTTGAAGATGATTCTTGAGGAGGTTAGACCCAGCATTTATGAAGTTTACATCTATCGCGAATCTAAGGTTGGGAAGGAGTTGAAGAAGCTTTTTTCAACTAGGCGTGAGATTAGAAAGGCTATTCTTCAAGTTAAGCCTCTTGGCTTGCCTCCGTCGCTTCTAGTCTATCCTGAGGAGCTTTCAGCTACATATGTTTCTGAGCTTGGAAGGCTGCTTGGGTATCCAGATTGTTGCGTTAAGAGGTACGCTGAAGAGAGAGGCTCGGGAGTTTATGTTGAGGAGAGGGCTTCCCGTCAAATTAAGGAGTTGAGGAGAGTTGGAGATAAGCCGGATGTTTACGCGTATTTTTCAAGTAACTTCTTCCCTTGCACGCCCAGGTGCCAGAAAGCCAGTGAAATTGGCAGGAAGCTTTATGAGGAAATTGCTAAGCTAGCTCCGGGAGCTGAGCAGGCGTATTTGAAGTGCTTGGAGGAAAATGTAAGTATGGTTGAGAAATATCCGAAGCTGATAGCTGAATATAGGCGCATGGTGGATTCAAAAGCAAGGGGCTTATTATCTCACATGTAAATAACAAGAAATAAATGCACCTACTACCATTACTTTAATTGAAGCGGTGAGCATGAATGTTCCCTCCAACGCTTGAGATTACTCCAGAAAGGAAGAAGGAGCTTATAGAAAAAATTGCCAATGAAATTGTCAAGAGGGGCCTCGAAACTCCTGCCATCATGTTCCTGGAGACAATTAAACCATTAACTTGGGTTGGAGCTGAGCTTTCAATAGTCTACGTACTGCCTTTCGTCAAAGCTTATATTCAACATCCGGTCGTCGATGACCTTGTAGCTCTGTTTCACGATAGGGACGCCGTCGAGGCGCTAATTAAAAGGATTGAAGAGCTTGTTGAAATTCAAAAGGAAAAGGAGAGGGCCATCAAGGAAGCTAAGAAGAGGGCTAAAGCTAAGGAGGGCAAGAAGAAAAGGCGTTGGTGGATTTTTGGCTAGTAATTCTCTTCTTCGAATTCGGCTTCTTCGAGCGTTATTTCTGCAGCCCAATTGATTAATTCTTCCGTAATCTTTTCATCAACTTTCGGAACTACAACTAGAACTCTGTAATCCTTGTAGTTTTCGTGTATCCATTCGTTGTCGTATGATATGATGTATACTGGAAGGTCGAACGTAGCTACTCTAGGTCCAGCTCTTCTCAAATTGTATTTGGAGTAGATTTCATATTCCTCTTTAGTTATCGGTAGCTTTAATTCTACTGGATATTTATCCCTAATTATTATGAAGTCTGATTTTGTTAAATCCCAAAGCTCAAGAGCTTTTCGAGCTGCTTTCCTAACTACTTCATGTAGCTTACCTTTAACCTCCTCTTCAACAGAAGCTTTACCTTTTTCTGATGTTATTATTAGTACGCTTTCCTCGGCCAACGAGTTTAACCTCCAACTGCCTTTTTGATGATCTCTACTGCGGCTTCCACATCTGGTGTTCCTTGAGCCGTTAGTGGCACTCTAGACATCACGTACTTGATTTCTCCATCATCGTACTTTATGAATACTTGTGGTATGTCCAGCCCTCCAAACTCGTTTTTAACGCCGTACTTATCGAGGAACTCATAGTCCTCCTTTTTCTCCTCGAGGTTTATCTTTAGGTCTTCAGCGGCCTTTTTGCATGCTTTTCTAATGTAATCGCTTGCTTTCTCCCAATCAGCTGTAACCATTATTATTGTTATTGGCTTAGCCATAACGTTTAACCTCCAATTAATACGCGTTTATCTACCCTTATTTGGTATTATTTAAGAGTTGTGTCTCGTTCATATTTTATCATTTCTGTGTATTTCGAAATTCTTAAATATGGCTTAGTGCATGTTCGCCACAATATGCTTTGGGGATGATGTTGTGGCTCAGAAGAGGCCGCGTAAAGGTGGTAGACGAAGGATAAAGCCGGCATATCTTCTTCCAAAGCCTGTGTCTGTTGGCGATGAAATTGCTGTTGAAATTGAGGGGCTAAGTAGGCGCGGCGAAGGTGTTGCTAGAGTTCAAGGCTATGTAATTTTCGTTCCAGACGTTAAGCCTGGTGAAAAGGTGACGATTAAGATAACGTCAGTTAAACCTAGCTTTGCTACTGGTGAAGTGATTGGAAGGTAGGAGCTTAGCTACTTGAATGAAAATCCGCAGTTAGAGCATGGAAGATATCTTATAAGCTTTGTTTTTCCTCTTTTTCTGCAGCTTTTGGTTAGTTTAGCTCCGCACTTAGGGCACTTCATGGCTTGA
>QMQW01000087.1 GCA_003650625.1 Thermoproteota archaeon
AAGGCGAAGTTGGCTATCATGAGAACAGCCAAAATTCCGAAGAGCAAGTTCACCGTCGACCCAGCTGAAAGAAGCCTCATTCTCGAAAGCCTCTCAGCCCTAGCCACACTCTCATCATCAAGCTCAGCGAAGCCACCTACAACGAGAATAAAGAATATGACTCCAATGCTCTTCAACTTAACACCCTCAACAACGGCAGCAATGCCATGAGCCAGCTCATGAAGGCAAAAAACGATCACAGCGGAGATTACGAAGTAAGGCAAAGCATTAACGCTGATGGTAACCCCAGGAATCAAGGGCACCACAGGGCTTATTCCCCCACCGGTAAGCGAGGTAGCGAAGTTTGAAGCAAGAAACTTTAGAGTGAACATAAGCTCACCAACAGCTAAAAAGCAGCCAACAGTAAAGAACACCCTCCAAAAGGCAGCAAGCCTAGAAGCTAGCTTACCAATAAACTCATTAAATCTCTTAGTCCTCCACATAAGCATCAAATATGGCTTGATCTCCACTCCAAACCTATCCAATCTAAAAATCCTATGCAGAACGGCAATTACAAGCCAAAAGACGCTCAAGGCAATGAGCAGCATTAGAGCATTATTCAGCGCCAAACCCTCCAACGTAAAAGGCATACCGCAAGTAACCTTTAACAATTACGCTTAGATAAGTGTCTCGGGGTTAAAATGAAAATTAAGCCAGTGAGAGCTGGCGATGCGAGGGAAGTCAAGTACAGCGAAGAACAGTGGAAACTCCTAAAAAAGTTCAGAGGAAAAGCCGCTTCAATCATGCAAATCCTAAGCGAAAATCAAATCTACACAATAATTCATGGAAGCGTAGCTAGGGGAGACGTAACTCCGAAAAGCGACGTAGACATAGTAATTCCATACCCAACACCATCATACAAGGTCGAAATAGCCCTGGAAAGAGCTGGAATACAAGTTCAAACCAAGCAGATAGTTCAAGCAACGCCGAGCCACGCGGCGAAAGCCCACATATACATAGATGAAAAAACCACCATAACATTTCCGCTGGTAGAGCTGAGAAAGCTTGAAAGGGAATTCTACAAGTTCGGCGGAGAACTCAACTTAAATCAGCTGAAAAGAGGGGAAAGAGCAGCCGGAGTAAACAAGAGGCTCATGCTAATCATACCAACAGATGAAGGGCACATCGAAGTCCCAGTAATTGGAAGAGAAGCAGAAGTAGCTAGAAAGCTGGGAGTCTCCATAGACATAGTTAATGAAAGAGTAAGAGTATTAACTAGAAGAGACGAAATTGGAAGGACTGGAGTATACCTCAAATACACGTTAAGCCCAGACGAAACATTTGAAGAAGCTCTCAAAAAGCTGGCTGACAGAGACCCAGCAATCAGAAAGAGAATTAGGCTTTAAATATAAACCTACCCAGCAAATTGAGGGCAAACAAGATTGCTTGAAGCATCACTAATGGCAGCCCAGAGCCTAGAGGACAAGTTCAGAGAGATAATACTCAGGTGGATCGAATCAATTCAAAGAAACATCCTATGGCTCCTCTCCGTAATTAGGGATGCATCGCTAGTGATAGCTAGAGCATCATACTCTGTGATGCTAATAATGGGAGTAATCCTATGGGCAGCAGGCATTCAAAGGTACATGGCCAGGCGCCTAATAGTGGGAGGAGCAATCATAGCTCTAGTCACCGAAATCCTACTAGGATGAGAAACGCTTTTAAATTACAGAAAGAATCAGAGCAAAGCCGTGAGCAGAAAAATCGAGGAAACTATTGGGAAATCGCTGGTCGTAGGAGAGCTCCCCGAGGGATGCAGAATGTGCATGAGGGGAGCAAAGCTAGTTCTCTTCATAACCGGCCTATGCAATGCAACTTGCTTCTACTGCCCACTTGATGAAAGCAGGAAAAACAGGGACGTGATGTACGCAAATGAGGTGAAAGCAACCAACCTGGACGACGTCATTAAAGAGGCAGAATCAATGAGAGCTGAAGGCACGGGAATTACAGGCGGAGATCCACTAATAGTTCTGCATAGGACCCTAGGCGCCATCAAAACGCTGAAAAAGCACTTCGGCGAAAAACACCACATCCACCTGTACACCAACGCCATGAAATTGACGCTTGAAAAAGCAAAAATGCTGAAAAAGGCTGGGCTGGATGAACTAAGAATACACCCAACGAGAAGCGAGGACTGGAGAAAGGTTCTGATAGCAAAGAAGGCAGGCCTAGTCACTGGAGTAGAGATACCGGCAATACCTGGAAAAGCGAAAGAAGTCAAGAGGAAAATGAGGATCCTCGAAGCGCTTAAAGTGGACTTCATAAACATAAATGAGCTCGAATTCACCGCATCAAACTCCCTAAGCCTAAAGCTGCGGGGATTCAAGCTAAAGCAGGGAAGCCTGGCAGCAGTTGAAGGAAGCGAAGAGGAAGCTCTCAATATACTTGAGTGGGCAGCCAAAAACACGCGCCTGAACGTCCACTACTGCCCGAGCAGGCTTAAGGATCAAGTGCAACTGAAAAATAGACTCAGAAGGAGAGCTGCGCAAGTAGCTTTAAAGCACGAGGAAATAACAGATGAAGGCTTGCTAGTTAAGGGAGTAATAGAGGTTGAAGGCGACTTAAGCAGCATTAGAAACGAAATCATAAAGAAGCTGAAAATTCCAAGCGA
>QMQW01000088.1 GCA_003650625.1 Thermoproteota archaeon
AAGACCTGCAAACCACAAACAGTTGCTAACCCGCGACTGCAGGAGCAGGGCCACCTAGCGGTATGCGGTTGAGCACCAAAGCTTAGTTAATCTTATTAGCCTGACCCATGATAAGACATAACGGCATTACATATGCATATTATGGAGGTATCGGGGTGAACGCAATTATGAGTAAACCGAACGCCACATACGCACTACTCATACTCGCACTACTTTCACTACTTGCCGTTCCCCATGCTCAGGTGAGGGCCCAGAGTCAGCAGGATTGGAGCCTAGTGAGGCGCGGTCCCTACTGGGTGACCTACACGAACGGCACACATTACAGGTGGAGAACGGCCGTCCCTTGGACCTACGACTTCGCTAGTGGCGAGTACGTTCCTTATGTCTACGCCGAGCTTGAAGATTGCAAAATCGTAAGGACTGGGCTTGTCGGGGCCAAGGTATTCCCGCACTCCATCCAGATCCTAGACCCAAACGGGACTGATGTCCGTGTCTGGCGGGAGATCTGGAGAGTGGAAAGGTACTCTAATGCGCTAGGTACTTGGGTGCCAGTAATATCCACGCTAAGGATTCTTGATGACGAGATAGTCGTTACGAATGCGAGCGGGGTTTTCATCACTCATATTTACGAGAACCTACAGGGCAGGCTTGAAATCACCTACGCCTTCCGCGTTGGTTCGCCTCTAAAGCACTACGTCCGTTTCGAGGCGAAGATCTCGGGCGTTTACAGGGTTCTCCAGATGTGGTACGGGATCAAAGCCGACACTATCGAGTCCGCGAAAGGCATGGTAAGCTTGGCAAGTAACGGGACTGAGCATGAAGGGATCGCCTTTAGATTCCTTCACGGGGGAAGGCTGAGCGTCGTCGAGGATCAGTCCTCGGCGTACTGGGAAAGGCTTTCAAACGGGACGCTAAGACCTAGATCCTTCGGGCGGTTCCTAGGGAGAATAGTGCTCTACCTTAACAATACCGAGCCAGACCTCTGGCGGACTTCCTTCACCTTCGCCAACTGGACACTAAAAAGCGGGGAGAGCCTTGTGGTTGACCCTGACACTTACACGGTGTCTCCCCCAATAAAAGATGTCTATGTTTATAAGGCGAGTCCCGACACCAATTGTAACGCAGATGGAAATGGCTTGTCGATTGCATGCGCAAGCCCTAAATATCCCGATGTGATAAGGAGAACATATTTGGAATTTGACATATCGCCTATTGGGCAAGCCGTTGTGCAAAAGGTTATTCTTAGTTTGTATGTTTGGGGCGGCACTAATTATGTGCTCCATCCTATGGATGTTTATGTTGAGCGAGTTATAGGGTCATGGTCTGAAACGGGAATAACATGGAATAATCAGCCTGCCGTAACAACTGAGAACAGAGCAACATTAACGGCGCTGCCCCAAACCAATTTCTGGTGGAACAACTCTATCAATCCGGCTCTGGTGCAAGACGCCATAAATGAAGGAAGTAGCACAGTTAGCTTAAGAATCAGATATGCCGAGGAGTCTGGCCATGAATATTATGTGGTTTGGAATTTTTGGGACAGGGAACACGACGGCTACGATCCTGTACTCTACATAGAATACACCCCAAACACGGCTCCAAACGCTCCCACGCTTAACAATCCAGCCGCAAGCGCAAGGTTCAACCCATCTGCAAGCGTGACTTTCACGTGGACTTTCAGCGACCCAGACGGACATACACAGGGGGCCTACCAGTTCCAGCTCGACGACAATAGTGACTTCTCAAGCCCGATCATCGACACGGGAAAGGTCTCCTCTTCAAGCACGAGCCACACAGCTACGCTCCCGAGCACGGTGGGCAAGTACTACTGGAGAGTTAGGGTCTGGGATAGCTATGGTGCGGTAAGTGCTTGGAGCACGGCTAGGAGCGTGATAGTCGACAGGATAAAGGTAACGTCACTATCAGCCAGCGATACGAGAGTTAACGTGGGGGATACGGTTACACTTTACATTGAACTTAGGTATGAATACGACAACGCGTTGATCACATCAGGCTCATTCACGCTTAACGGCATATCCCTATCATATGATTCCAGTCTCAAAAAGTGGAAGTGCACGGATTCGTCCAGCACGGTAACTGCAAAGACATACAATTCCGTGAGCGGTAGCGTGGGATACGTAAGCACGGTCAACATGGCTGGTCTGTCGGTAACGGTGATATGGGACAAGCTCACTATAACGTTGAGCGCAAGCGATGACAGGCTTGATGTCGGCTCGTCTGCGACGATATCTTGGACTATCAAGAGGCAGTACGACGGATCTTCGGTCACCTCGTTCTCGATAACGATAAAACGCGACGGTAGTGCGTGGTATAGTGGATCTGCATCATCTGCGACGGATTCGTTCTCTACGGTCGGGAAACATACGTATACGTGTGCCTCTGTCACCGATAACACGTATGGCATAACCAAATTCGACACGAACACAGTAAGTGTCATTTGGGACAAGCTTACCGTAACATTAAGCGTTAGTGATGGCAGGGTAAATGTTGATGATTCAGTAACCATATCGTGGTCGATTAAGAGGCAATACGACGGCTCGTCCGTCTCGTCCTTCTCAATTACGATAAAACGTGACGGATCCGCATGGTACTCGGGATCAGCTTCATCGAAAACCGACAGCTCGTCA
>QMQW01000089.1 GCA_003650625.1 Thermoproteota archaeon
AAATTTCGGAAGTACTGTACAAGTATTGTTTGTGGGTATATATCGTATTACAATTCTTGGTGTCTCATCAATACATGCCGGTTAGGTTGAACGAAACGTGTCCAGACAAGTGCAAAATTACTGGCGATGTGATCCTCTATACTGATGACAACACCATCTATGTTGGTGTTTCTTGGCACGATTGGGTTGTCTTTCATGATGTTGTGAGGCATTCAGTGGTGAGTATGCCCGTGATTACGTCCATATTAATGGTTGTGAGGGGGTCATTCTTGTGTTGAGGCGTTCCTCGGTATTCATCGTGGGCCTAATCGAGGGTTCTCTTGAGCTCTATTTGGCGTTATATGCTTTCTGGCGTGATTATGGGTGCTGCAGGTCTTTCTGGTTTATTGTTTCGTGTTTTGGTGACGGCTTCTGGGATGCTCCTGTGGGTATTTAAACCACAGCATCTTTAAGTGGAATATCGATTTTTTAACCTACCCAAGTACTCATAAAGATGGATGAGGGGAAGGAAATGCTAGCTAAAGAGTCCGCATCCTGCACAATGACACTTCTATTATTGGGCATCATACTTTTAGTAAATCTGCAATTTCCGCTCCATGTCACTACAAATAACCATAATCAAGCACCAGTGTCTGTACTGTCCAGCAACTTGGATGTTGATGTTGTTGAGTTTAGCGTTACCGCCGTATCCCCATATAGGGTTTCACTGAGCTGGAAATTATCTCACAGTAGTTCGGAATTGTATGTTAAGGTGATTCGGCGTTTCATAGTGTTCGAGAGCGTTATTGCGATCCTCACATCCGACATTTGCAACTTCACCGACAGATGGGTAGAATACGGAACAGAGTACAGTTATAAAATTGTGGTTGTCGATAAATACGGTAATGAACTGGCCCACAGCGATCTGAAGACGATAATTACCCCCGTGGATGAAAATAATCCCGGCGCACCCAAGTACGATTGGACCTACTATAAGCAAACCAAATACAAGTATTACGCTGAGGACTATCTCCAATATGATTACGAAAACTATACTGTCTTTAGGTACTGCCTGCATGGGGTCAACGTAACCGTCGCATTCGACAAGAACCTCTCCCCAGCACTAAGTTCAGAGTTTATGTATGCATTTGCAACCCACGTCTTCACATATTTCCATCGTCATTGGACCGTCTACCGGAGTTTCCCAATAAACGAGTACAGAATAGTCGTACGTCATGGCGGTTCCACTATGGGCGAGAACGAACTGGGACTACAATACGGTGAATTTGTCACCGAGGTGGGCCTAGGCGAAAGATTGAGCCATGAAATTGGACATGCATGGATCGGTGGAATTTTGCAGGTTGAAAGGAATCTACCTGATGGCGAGCCTTTCGATCCAGAAACTCAAGACTCGGATAAGTGGATAATTGAGGGATTTGAACATTTCTATGGGATAATCCAGCTGGGCCTTCCAGACGCAGAGGGCTTCCTCGAATACGATCTCTCATATTACAGGAAGAGAATGGTGGAGGGAGGATTGGATAAACCTCTCGTGGATCTCCCTGTTTACTTCGGCACGCCCTTCGCATACACCTACTACTGCAAGGGTGGACTCGTCGCATATCTGATAAATGAGATTCTCATTAAGTACGATAATAAGACGCTCAACGACTTCATGAGACATCTCTACAGGAAGTACAACATCACCATCGATGAGGATCCCACCCCGAAGCTCATATCAACTGAAGACCTCTTGAAAGAGTTGAAAGAGTTCTCAAGCTACAACTTCACGGAGTTCTTTGAAAAATACGTGTATGGAACAGAGGAGTTGCCAATTGAAGATATAGACCCGCAATTGATCTCCATGTTGCAAAACTTCTCGGAAGTCATCCCGACAATGGTCAATATGGCATCACAAGCTCAGCCTCTAGGAGGAGTATTATACTATCTGGTGGGCGGTATGGTAACTATAGCAATAGTAGTCCTGGTGGTGCTATACCTACGACGAAGAAGAAAATAAAAATTTGTTTGAATGTACTTGGGTTTTACCGATATGGATAATTAACAATACTGAAGATCTCTCCGAGGTTGAAGTATTGAAGAGTTGAAGAGATTTTTCGTCTAATTTAAAGTTTGTTACGGCTTTTGTTATATATTATCATTTTTCTTGTGTCTTTATTCTAGTGTTATATCCCGTTTTGCCCTCGCTTAGATTCAATGGTATGCGTTTTAAGTATAATGTTCAAGTATTGGGTAGGATGGGGTTGTGAATGTCGGGGACGATGACCGTCAGAGCCAAGATCGTGTTTTTGGGGGATGGTGCTGTTGGTAAGACCTCGATCGCTAAACGCTACTTAGGCCAAGGATTCAAGGGGGACTATAAGGCAACTATCGGGGCGGATTTCTATGTAAAAAAGAGACTTACGAATTCCCCAAGATAGGTACTGTCAATTTTGTGTGGCAGATGAGGGCATCCCTTAGCTAGGGTTAATAGGACGCTTCTCCAGACCCAAAACGGAAAGCAACATGTGATTGGGGGTGTCAGTAATTTTGCATTTGTCTAGGTGAGTTCTATAGACCAGTTACAAGCAAACTAGCGCTGGCGGTGGCTTACTAGAAACAGCACTAAAATGAAGCCCCACACAAGAATAGAAAGACAAAACAG
>QMQW01000090.1 GCA_003650625.1 Thermoproteota archaeon
CTAGGCGGGCAGTATGCCTTTCTTATCTTCTCCCTGATCGCATCTGGCGGGTCATGAACGAAGATACAGGAGTGGGGCTTGCTTTTGCTCATCTTCGCCCCTATCGCCTCCTCCTCACTAGAAGATGCTCCTCTCTTTCCTGGACCCTGGAGCCCCATGAGTAATGGCGTATGTATGGCCACGGGCTTCTTGAAGCCAAGCTTAGGCGCGACCTCCCTAGCCAGGACATGTGCCTTTCTCTGATCCATTCCTCCTAAGGCTAGGTCTAGGTCCAAGTAGAGTATATCCGCCACCTGCATGCAGGGGTATATGAGCTTTGAGAAGTCAAGCGCTACTTCGCTTTCCCGTCTTCCCATTATCGTTATGGCCCGCTTTACGCGGGCTAGGGAAAGGGACTTCGCTACTCTTAAAACCAGCTTCCAGTAATCAGGATCGCTGATAAGTTCCTCGGCATTCACGAACTTCACTTTCCTCACGTCAACCCCTGCTCCCTCCAGGAAGTGCCTCGTGTACCTAGCAGCTGCCTCTATAACCCTTATATCCCCTCCAAGTTTGTCGTTTATCCACGCATGCCAAGTCGCCGCGAGGGCTATCATATCCAGGCCGCTTTCGAGCAAATCTTGAAGCTTCCTGGCCCATATGAGCCATCCTATGTGGATCAGGCCTGAAGGCTCAAAGCCTATGTAGCCTTTACCGCCCTTCCTAAGTAGGGATGCCAGTTCATCCTTGGTTAGGACTTCTTCCACATTTCTTAATACCCTCTCTAGGCTCAAGATCCCCTCCTCGCTAGATAGTAAACGATTCGCCTGGCTTAAGCACCCTTACCTCTACTTCGGGCTTAATCCATCTTAATGCTTTCTTAAATTCCTCTGGGTTAGCCTTTATTTGAGGGAATGTACCATAATGCATCGGTACTACTACGCGGGGATTAAGCACCTGTGTAGCTATCACGGCTTCTCGTATGTCCATCGTGAAATGCCCCCCTATGGGTAGCATGGCTACGTCAATCCTATTTAACCTACCGATGACCTCAAATTCATTGGTAAACCCCGTATCCCCTGCATGGTATATGACCTTTCCGTCCCTAAGCCTTATCAGGAAACCAACGGGAACGCCATGCTTACAGCTATGAAGCGCCGGTGTTAGCTTATACTTAATTCCATCGACGTCCATCCATCCACCTATATTGGCTCCTATAGCGTTCTTCACGCCCTGTCCACGCACATACTCCGCAAGGTCATAAATTGCAATGATCTTGGCATCGTCTCTCTTAGCTAAGTCTATGGCATCACCGAGGTGATCCCCGTGATCATGGGTAACTAGGATATGCTCTAACTTAGGTACCTCTTCAAGTCCGATGGGGCATTGAGGGTTCCCCCTTATCCAGGGATCTATTATTATCCTTATCTCATCCTCTATGAGGAAGCAGGCATGGCCGAGCCAGGTTATTTTAGGCATCCTCCCTCCCCAAGGCTTAACTTGAGCGCTTACATGTAATTAAGTGTTAACATAGAGGGATCCTCCATGCTCTCGGACGAGGAAGTAAAGCTTTACTTGAGGGCCGGAAGGATAGCCGGGAAATCCCTACTTTATGGAATGGAGATAATCCATGAGGGTATGCCCGTTATCGAGCTATGCGAGAAGATAGAGGGCATGATCGTGAAGTTAGGAGGTCAGCCTGCCTTTCCGTGTAATATCTCGATAAATGACGTGGCGGCCCATTACACATCGCCCCCCGATGACGACTTAACGGTACCTAAAGGATCCCTAGTGAAGATAGATGTCGGAGTTCACGTAAATGGCTATATAGCCGATACTGCAGGTACCGTGGCGTTTAGACCTGAGCATGAACGGTTGATGTTAGCTTCCAAGAAAGCCCTGGAAGCCGCCTTAACTGCTATCAAGAGTGGCGTTTCCCTTGGTATGATAGGCACAATTATAGAAAGAACGGCACGCGGATATGGGTTTACGACGATAAGGAATCTAACTGGACATAAGATAAAACCTTGGATCTTACACGCTGGGAAAAGCGTACCTAATGTATCCACAATGACCTTAGAGCGCATGAAGGAAGGAGAAGTATATGCGATCGAACCGTTCCTAACTCCTGGCAAAGGCTTTGTAGTTGAGGAAGACCGAACGTACATATTCAGTTATGCTGGAGGCAAAGCTAAGGGCTCTAAGGAACGTGCTCTCCTTCACGCGATATGGAGCCACTTCAGATCCCTTCCGTTTTGCGAGAGATGGCTCATTAAGATAGCTCCTGAAAACTCTGATGTACTTCAAGCCTTACGTAGGAAACGTCTGCTCTACGAATATCCAGTATTAAGAGAAGCCGGTAGGGGCATCGTAGCACAGTGGGAGCATACCGTGATAGTGACTAAAAAAGGCTCAATAGTGACGACTGCTATCGAGTGAGCGGCTTTGCGATTTCTACATCATAAATCATATCTATGTACAGCTCCCCGCCGCAGGAACAGGTGCCCATCCTCTTAAGGACGTAATCTCCCTCCTGGAAGTCCCTCTCCATTTTATAATCGCATTGCATGCACCTGATGACCGTGATCGTCTTCCTAGCAGGCTTCGTCCTCCTGCTGAATTTCGGTAAATAGGAGAGGGCCA
>QMQW01000091.1 GCA_003650625.1 Thermoproteota archaeon
CTTCGTAGAGCTGGGTTAGGTTCTCCCAGAACTTCTTCATTCCTTCGTAGGCTTGTTCGCTCAGACCTCTCTGAACGGATAGCCAGTAGTTTGCGAAGAACAGGTTTGCTGGGGATGGGGATTCTTCGGCTAGGGTCACGTCCCAGTAAGCTTTCCAGTAAGTTTGCGTCATGTCCTCGAAGTACTTCTCGTAGAGGATTCCCCAGAGGTCGGCTCCGAACTGGGACAGGTATTCTGGGAATTTGTCGCTGAACAGGAGTATTGCGTTCACGAACCCTTCTGTTATCCAAGCCATTTCAATGAGTCTGTTGGTCGCTTGTTCGAACCATTCTCCGAGCTTGCTCATGAGTTCGTCGTGGGTCTCTATTATGAAGTTCTGCGTCTCTCTGGCGTTTCTCAGTATCGTGTCCGTTATTTCTTTGGATGCCCACGTTATGTCCTCTATGGTTCTGTGGAAGTTCTCATGAAGTGCGTCCATCAGCTTCTGGTAAGAGTCCAGTATGCTGTCGGTGACTTCTCTTAGCCCCCACGTTATGTTGTCGATTACCTCCCGATACGACTCGGAGAGGGCGTCCATGATCTCGTCGAGTCCTCGGGAGATCTCTGAGATGTCTTCCCTCATTTCTCGTCTGATCCACTCGGCTACCTCGCTTCCAGCTTCTAGGATCTCTCTGATTATCGTCCTCATGTTTTCTACGATGAACCTTGACCACTTGTCGATCTCTTCTCTGAAGGCTTCTTGGGTCTTGTGGAAGCTGTCTATGATCTGCGCCACTACTTCCTGAAGCCCGCTAACTATCGTGTTGTAAACCTTCGGGAGGTATTCTTCCCAGATCGCTCTGGCGGTTTGGAGGTCTCCTCTTATTAATGCGGCCGTGGATGCGATGGCCGCTCCCACGGTCGCAATTCCGTATGAGATCGCCGCAGATATGCCAGCAAAGGAGGGGGCTAAGCTGACGAGGATTGCATCGACGACCGCCGCTATCGAATTGCCTATCGTGATGACTGCGTTGGATATGGCGGCGCTTAGCTGAACTAGCCCCGTGGATAGCGTGGTGAGGATCATGTTCATGCCCATGGAGATGGCGCTGGACACGGTCACTATTCCGTAGCTTATGGCCGCAGAGAGCTGAGCGATGCCAGATGATAGAGAGTAGCTTAACGAGGCTATTGCAAACGAGAGGCTTGCGCCTAGTTGGGCGATTCCCACGGAAATGCTGGTTACTGCGCTGGCGATTCCCGTGGATATGGCGTAGCTAAGTGTTGCCACTCCACCCGAGATCGCCGTTAATATGTTGTTTACCCCTACTGATAGGGCGGCTCCCAGACTATTAATCAACGTTGATAGCGATGCGCTCGCCATTCCTATATCTACGCTTATGGAGTATCCTAAGTCAAGAATCATGGAGGATAGATCGATTTTCAACACGTCTAAAAGGGAATGTAAGTCGAAGATTGCTTGCAATTCTTTAATTTGGTTATCGGTGATGGTTGGGAAGTACTGTTGTTGAGTCTGATCTATCTTTTCGGTATCCGTCTTTATCGACGTATCGAGGTTGAATATCCTGTCCAAATCGAGGCCTACTTCTTCGAACTTCGATTTTAGGAGGGATTCGATTCGGTCTATTTCGTCCCTCAAAGGTGACGGGAGCTTCCGCTTAAGCTCTCCCAGTATGCTGTTGAGGATGTCCTGTTTAGTGGACTCCTGCTTATAGGTTATTTCTCCCTTAATTCCACGTATCTCGGAAATTACGTCTGACTTTGCGTCACTAATCATTCCGCCTATGTCCTCGTGCCACCAGCTTCTGAGTAACTTAGCGGTGTTGCTGATCGCTTCGCTTAGCTGTCCTATCGGGTCTAGCGCTCCATGTAACGCCGATGCGATCAGGTCGAGCTTGACGTACTGCAGGAATTCTTCTTCGCTGAGCGTGATTACGGATGCTTGTGTCTGTTCGATGGATGTTGCCTTTATGCTGTCAGTTATTAGGGATGTCAGTACCCTTGCGATTCGTGAGATTTCTTCTGGTGAGAGTTCTAAAACGACTTCACGCTCGCTCATGCTATCAACCTCCTCAAGAACTCGGTTCCGTAAGCAAGCTCTATGAACTTGAGCTTGGACACCTCAAGCCTGAGCTTATCCAACAGGTCACGCTCATCCCTAGCTTGAAGGAAAAAGGTTCTCGATCTCATGCCCTTATACTCTAGCTGGATGGAGGCGGTGTACAGTATTTCTTCTGGAGATAGCTCGGTCTTGCCCACTTCTAGGACTAGTGCTCTAACCCCCTCTACGTCTATATAAAAAGGGGGGAGTGTTATGCGAGCCTTTTCCATCAATACACGTGTATGCCTACCTTATATAAGAGGGTTTCGAGGGGGGCGGCGTGAATTGGCGGACGAGTTCGTTCAGCTTTTTAACGGTCTTGAATAGCTCCTTTGCTTTCTGGGCTAGGGGGCATTCTGCGACTTTTTCGCAGTCCAGAGTCGAGTATTCGAAAGATAGCTCGTGGGTCTTGAGTAGCAGTTCCTGCATCAGGCTGGTCAGCTCATCTCTGTATTCGTCGGGTATTGGGACGGCTTCGGGAGTTAC
>QMQW01000092.1 GCA_003650625.1 Thermoproteota archaeon
CTAACTGAAGATTGGGATCCGCCGCTCTTCACCTCACCCGAGGGAAGGAAGTACCTTGAAGAGGCGATTTTAGCAGCCGAAAAAGAAATCAGCAATACAAGGGATTAGATTCATGAGTTGGGAATTATGTACTATGCTTTACGTCCAGATTCATTATTAGTTTGGAGGAATGAGGAAGTTAGAGATAGGCTTTCATGGTACTATGAAGTTATGAGAGATAGGAAGCCTGCGAAGTACTTAATTTGCAAGAGAATACCAGTGGAAGTCAACTTAATTGAGGCTAGCGAAAAGGAATTGTGGAGCGAGCATGCGCGAGCAGCCGAGAACTTCAGGAAAGTTTTCGACGATATAGTTGAGGGAAAGAAGGAGCTTAACAGCTTACCTAAGCCCAAAGTGAGCTTTCTGGAATTAAAAATTGAGCTGGTTAAAAGGATGCTAACCCACTGCAACTTCTGCGAAAGGAGATGTGGAGTTAATAGAGCTAAGGGGGAGAAGGGCTTCTGCAGATTAAACTCCAAATCCTACGTGACATCATGGTTCCACCACTGGGGAGAAGAGGCGCCCCTAGTACCTAGCGGCACCATATTCTTCGGCTCATGCAACTTCAGATGTGCCTTCTGCCAAAACTACGACATAAGCCAGCTAAATCCATATGGAGGAATACAGGTTAATCCGGAGGAGCTTGCGAAAATCCAAGCAACATTGCGAAGGGAGGGCGTAAGGAACATCAATTACGTAGGGGGAGAGCCAACGCCAAATCTCCATACCATAATTGAGTCCCTGCGCTATCTCGACGTAAATGTCCCCCTACTCTGGAACAGCAACATGTACTGCAGCGTGGAAACGGTAACCATACTTTTAGAGGTAATAGACATTGCTCTTCCAGACTTCAAGTACGGCGATAACTCCTGTGCCAAGCGCCTATCAGCCGTAGACAACTACTTCGAAGTTGTTTCTAGAAATCACAAGATGATGCACGACTACGGAATAGACATGATAATCAGGCACCTAGTAATGCCAAATCACGTAGAGTGCTGCACCAAACCGATTTTGAAGTGGATAGCTGAAAACCTTCCAAGAGCGCTGGTCAACATCATGGGGCAGTATAGGCCTGAATACCTAGTTGCATGGGAGCCGGAAAGATATCCAGACATAGCGAGAAGGCCAACGCGCGAGGAAATGGAGCTTTCCTTTAAATACGCTGACGAGCTTGGAATATGCTATAAGCCAGTTTCTTAAATTCTTAGAATTTCAAATGCCAATTTCTCGCTTGAATCCGGAAGGCATGCCCCCTCACATGAGAAAGCTAGCAATTTCGGCTTTAACTGGCAGAGCCTATTCTCTCTAACCCAGAAAATTGCGTTGGACAACTTTGCAACTACATGATGAAAGTATGGTAGGGGGCGCCAGCGCCCTCTAATGTAAGTGCATTTAACTGGAGCGACTAAAATCAACCTGTCAACGCCGCAGGAAAATGCGATTGTTGTAAGAACCTTAAGCTCTCTAAAAACTAGTCTAGACATTGCAGCCCACCTAGCTTTAACCGCATACCCCCTAGCGATTGGAGGAAAGCGCCTTGACATTGAAAGGTATCGGCGGAAGGCATTATAAAAAATGCATTTAACCTTTGAGAAAACGCTTGATAAACTGTACAAGTAGCTTATTGAGGGCTCGACAACTTCCAGGATGAAGGCATCCTCCCCAGCCATGGCGAATGGAGGGCTGTCAACTATTAGTAAGCTGGGCTTCCATTTGCAGGCCAATGCTCCAACTACCCTCTCGAGCTTTGAGCCATACATCGTCACAACTTTCCAGCTGTTCAACTCAATTTGACACTTGAGCGCGTCAGAGATCCAGGAAGTCGTAAATGCTCCTCTCCTTAATCATCCTCCAGAGAATTACGCTTCCAACATGCGTGCATATCTGCTTCATCCTACTTGAGGCAAACAGCTTCTTAGGGTCATAGCAGGTGCAGTTATACAGCCTTCCTCTCGGGTGGAAGGTAACTATGTAGAATGCCTCCCGATCCCCTAAGCTCGCTCTACCTCGCACTATCCACATATTTGGTTTGGGCGCTGGAGATACATCGATCAATCTGAGCTTGCAGCGGTAAAACCAGGACTTGGGCTTGCCGCTAAACCTCATTTTAAACCTCTTAAGCGCAGCTCTAAGCTGGCCGGCTGAAATGCCTAGCTTAACCAGCAATGCGATGTTCTTCAAATCTCTATTTTTATAGCACATCGACAAGCCCCTTATCTGAAATCCCAAATATCGCGAATGATCCCCTTTCAAGGTAGGGGCTATCCTCCACCACTACTTTTCTAACTAGGATGCGCTCACGCTTCGAATGGTGAGGAGCCATGAATAGCCTATGGGTTGTGCCGTGAGCCACCACATGGCCTCCTGCAGCAGTAACTCCGCCTCCAGCCACCGGCCTAGCCACTACATGATTTGTCGCGATGACATAGACATTATACATCATCGCCACCCTAAGTAGGAAGTTAAGCATGTAGTTGAGAGTTTGCTGCCTAGCTACCAGCATCTCCCTACCCCTATACTC
>QMQW01000093.1 GCA_003650625.1 Thermoproteota archaeon
CATCTTATTGTGGTTATGTGCTTGGCAGCTACATGTTATAGTGGTTTTTCCAGTATTTTAGAGTGTTCATGAGCTGTGCATGATGATGCGAAGGCTGGCCTTAAATTTTGGCAGGATTTCATTTAGTTTTTAAATGGAGCGATGATGAGTCGGAAGCTAATGTCATTGCTTTTGATTAGATCATGGGTTTAAGGTGCTGCGCCAATAATTCTTATTCGTGACCGGCCTTGCTTGGCTTTGCCGTAAAACTTATTGCTTTAAAGATTTTCAGTGTAACTAGATTTAAAAGCGGAGGATAGTTAGTGCTGGAGGTGAATTAAATGTTTACACCGCCTGGAATGGGATATGATAGGGCAATAACCATATTTTCTCCTGATGGCCGTCTCTTTCAGGTTGAGTATGCTATGGAGGCTGTAAGGAAGGGTTTTACAACTTTAGGCATTAAGTGTCCTGAGGGAGTTGTGCTTGTAGCTGAGAAGAGGAAGCTATTTCCATTAATTGATCTCTACTCTATTGAGAAGATTTTCAAGGTTGATGAGCATATTGGAGTTACTTATGCTGGTTTTCCCTCAGATGCTAGAGTTTTAATTGATCGAGCTAGAACTCAAGCTCAAATTAATCGGTTGCTTTATGATGAGCCAATTGATGTTGAGATTTTAACGAGGAGAATTAGTGATGTAATGCAACTTTATACTCAGCATGCCGGAGTGAGGCCCTTTGGCGTTTCACTGTTGATTGCTGGCGTGGATGAGAATGGGCCGAAGCTTTTCATAATTGAACCTAGCGGGGCCTATGCAGGCTGCTTGGCTAGGGCTATTGGGGCTGGAAGTCAGCCCGTAACCGACTTCTTTGAGAAGAACTACAGGCTGGAACTAACTTTAGATGAAGCTATCCTGCTAGCTGTAAAGGCCCTCATGCCTGTTGTTGAGGGCTCTCTTGAGCCTGAAAAGCTTGAAATTGGTATTGCTAACGTAAAGGAAAAGAAGTTTAGGAAGCTGTCTCGAGAGGAGATCGCTGAGTGGATTAGCAAGGCAACTTCCAAGTAGTTTTTGCTCTTAAATGGGTGATGCGGGTGAGTGGGCAAAAGGCAGTAATTGCAAGATATTCTTTCAAAGGAGAGCGGTTTGAGATATTAGTTGATCCTGATTTGGCTTGGAAGTTTAAGTCAGGCGGGGATGTTGACTTAAGAGATGTGCTGGTAAGCGAAATAGTTTATAAGGATGCCCGCAAGGGTCTGAAGGCTTCGGAGGCTTCTATTTTAAAGGTTTTCGGAACTGATGACATCTACAAGATTGCTGAGGTGATCATAAAGAAGGGCGAGCTTCAGCTTACTGCTGAGCAGAGGCGTGAGCTTATTGAGGCGAAGAAGAGGCAGATAATTAGCATTATTTCTAGAAATTGCATTGACCCGAGAACTGGGCTTCCTCACCCTCCAAAGAGAATTGAGTTAGCCATGGAGGAGGTTGGAGTTCCAATAGACCCATTTAAAGACGCCGAGGAGCAGGCTGTGACGGTTATTAAGGCTTTGAGAGTTGTGCTTCCTCTGAAAATTGCAAATGTCATCATTAGAGTCAAGTTTCCACCTACATGTGCTGGTAGAGCTTATGGAGTTGTTTCTCGCTTCGGCTCGATTAAGCAGTCAAAGTGGCTTTCAGATGGAAGTTGGCTCTGTGAAGTGGAAATGCCTGCGGGATTGCAGCCTTCATTTATATCTAAAGTAAATGAAATTTCAAAGGGTGAAGCTCAAGTAGAAATAGTAGGTCAAGTTGGGAGGAAGTAAATTGGCAATTTATGTGGATAGGAGGAAGCTTGTACTTCCGGGAGAACTGCTGGCTGAGGGTAAATTTGAAGCTGGTCCAAATACGTATAAGGATGGCGAGAAGATATACTCCTCTGTTGTAGGGCTTGCTGAAATTAAGAATAAAGTTGTTAGTGTAATTGCATTGAAGGGCTGCTATATGCCTAAGGTGGGTGACGTCGTAATTGGAGTAATATACGACTACACGCCGACCAGCTGGCAAGTCGACATAAACTCGCCTTACTTAGCCACTCTTCAAGTGATAGACGCTCTCCCCAAACCCATAGATCCAGCTAAGGAAAACATTAGAAAGTACTACGATGTTGGCGATGTGATTGTAGGCGAAGTTATAGTTTTCGATAAAACTAGGAATCCCATGCTGACAACTAAGGGAAAGGGGTATGGGAAGTTATCGGGTGGGCGGCTGCTTGAAATTTCTCCAACGAAAGTTCCGAGGCTAATTGGAAGGAGAGGTTCGATGATCAACATGATTAAGAAGGAGCTGGGCTGCCAAATAATTGTTGGGCAGAATGGTAGGGTGTGGGTTTCAGCTAAGAATGCTAAGTACGAGGATATTGCAATTAAGGTGATTAGGAAGATTGAGATGGAAGCTCAGGTTCCGGGTTTAACTGAGAGGGTTCGTAAGATGATAAAAGAGGAGAAGGGCAGAGTTGATGGAGGTTGAGCGCTTAACTTATATTGTTGATGTAACTAATTGGTTTAGCCTGCTA